>RQOI01000010.1 GCA_003854995.1 Candidatus Zhuqueibacterota bacterium | reverse complement strand
TCTTCCATAAACTTTGTGAGTGTAATAGAGCATGAAGGATTGCGTTGATTCTTGAGGTCAGTAAGAAAGGCGAGCGCTTGTTTCTCAGATTTGGTCTTTGTAGATTGTTGCACCCGTTTGCCATGGCGGGTGTATTCAACATACCAATAGCCGTTGGTGCGTTTGTACAAATTCATAGCGTCTTCCTCCTGTGACAATTTTGTGACAATCGTCCAGAGGAGGACTTTATAAAAAAAGCCAATACATAACTTTTTGTATTGGCTTCTTTTATCCTGCGGGGCCGACGGGGCTCGAACCCGCGACCTTCGGCTTGACAGGCCGATGTGCTAACCAGCTGCACCACGACCCCATACTTTCAAGCGCAAGTATACAAATTTTTCAGTTGAAAAGCAAGAATATTTTCATCGCCGCACCATCCATTTCACTCAACAGCGCTCATTTCACTTGACATTTCGGTCAGCAATCAATATAATCACGCTGCCAGAGCTTGATCCGATCTGGCGATAGATTAAACTACAGCATCGCCATAAAAGGATCCGACATAAAAAGGAAATAAAACCATGATCCTCGGTACAGTCATCATTCGCAAGTGTTCAGCCTGCGGCGAGCTCATTGTTGAGGATTCAATCGGCTCAGGGAACACTTTTGGAGCGCGCTTTTGGACGGACGGCAGGATCATCAAGGCAGCAGCGGGCGCCGAATCACTTGCTGAAAAGAGGCCGACGAATGAAACTGACCGATGTCGCTAAAACTTCCATCATCACCCTGCGAAGCCATGTCATTGAATCGCAAAAAGATGAGCCGCTCATCGCTGATCCCATGGCTGAATATGCCTTGCACCAGCTCGCCGCCTATGCGGCGAAAGACGGCGGAGAACAGGTGCTCGACAGACAGCTGTCCGCGGCGCTCACCAATCACCTCGCCATCCGCGCGAGAAAATACGATGCCATTGCCAATGACTTTATCGCCCGGCATCCCGGCTGCACAGTGGTGAACCTCGGCTGCGGCTTTGACACCAGGTATTGGCGACTCGACCATCGGCAATGCATCTATATCGAGCTCGATCTGCCGGAAGTGATCGAGATCAAAAAAGAGATTCTCGGCGACAAAATTGATTATGAATTGATCGGCCGCTCGGTTCTGGACCTGTCCTGGATCGAGCAGGTCACGCAAAAGACAGCTCGCACGATCCTGTTCATCGCTGAAGGCCTGCTGATGTATCTGCCCAGAGACGGCGTCATTCGTCTTTTCAAAACAGTCGCCGAGAGCGTGCATGATTCGCAAATCGTCCTAGAGGTCGTGACCGAAAAATACACCCGCGGCTTTTGGAAAAAGATCATCATCTTGAAGATGAAAAAAGAGCTCGGCCTCGATTCGGGTTCTTCCTATCAGTTCGGCGTCAAAAAGGCGCGCGAACTCGAGGCCTTTGCCGGGGGCATCAAGGTGGTCGATGAATGGTCCTATGTCGAGGATCCGGACATGCGCCCGCGCCTGTTCAAGTACCTGGGATTTTCGCGGACGCAATGGACCGTGATGGCGACGATCAATGAGAACAGATGAGATCTAACCTGAGAAATACACGCACACAAAGAGAAAAGAGGAGAAAGGGATGAAGAAAATTTTATCAGCGGTTGCCCTGCTGGCGCTCGGAGCACTGCTGGCCGTCATCGTGGGCTATCTTGTCTGCGATTCGCCGGGGGACTATGAAGAGCTGAAGGAGCGCTATGAGGCCAAAATCGACTCGCTGCAGAGCGTCATCGAGGCGCGGAACGAACTGATCAGCGCCATCGAAGACAGCATCAGACACACACAGGCCGACATCGCACGACTGCTGGAGAGCATTCAAAAAATGGATCACCAGCTCACCTATTACAAAGGCAAAGGGAGGTTCGATTATGTCCAATCGATGGATTCTCTGCATGCTGAGCTCAATCGCCTTGTCAGGCTGCGCCTGGCAGGAGCTGACAGCGCAGCAGATCGTACGCCCAGATAGCGTGGTGCAGATCAAGGACTCGTCCACCGGCGACATCGGCTTTGTCATTCCGAAACTGATTGCCATCGATTATCGCAACCTGCTCGTGAACACGCTGCCGCTGATGGAGGCGCAGATCGACACGCTCAAGCTGGTCATCGACAAGGGTGCATCGGTCATCAGCGCGCAAAAAGACGAGATCGGCCTGCTGAAGAGCAATGTCGCCGATGTGCAGCAGCAGCTGGCGGCCGAACACGCCATTCGCCTGGCCTGCGAAAAGGAACGGGAGAAAACGTTCTGGTGGAAACTCGGCACGCGCACATTTGCCGCCACCACGGCGGCGATGCTCGTCCTCTATGCGCTGAAATAGGTACGATCATGGGCTCGGCACAGCCGTCTCCCAAGCGAGTCCGGAAAAGTCAGTTTGTAACGAAAAACGGAAAGAGCAAGACATTTCATGCTCATACAAAAATATGGCTATCATTTTACTTTGCGTATCCTCTGCGGCTTGGCGCCTTTGCGTGAGTTCGCATCCATAACGCAAAGTGAGCTCAATGTTTTGCTGGTGTTGACCGTTTCTCGAATGAATAAAGACTGCCGTTTTGCACTCCAAAATTATCATAGCCATTTAGCATCGAACTCTGTAAATTTAAGTTTTGAGCTATTTCACCAGCCCGAATTGACCGAACAATAAATGGATAGACGATGACCAATTTGACCGGACTGTCGATGACCGATGTGGCGGAGCGGCGCGCTCGCTTTGGCCCCAATGCTCTGCCCACCCCCCGCTATCGCCTGCCGCGACTGATCTTGAGGCAGTTCCGCGGCGTCTTTAACCTGTTGCTGCTCGCCGCGGCAGTTGTGACCTTTGCCCTGGGCGAGCCGATCGACGGCGCCTTCATCCTGCTGTTCGTGTTCATCGGCACGGCCCTCAACGTATTTCAGGAGTACAAATCAAACGCGGCGGCGGACAAACTCAAATCCTATCTGGTGCGCACGGTCACGGTGCGTCGCGACGGTCGCGACCAGGAGGTGGCCATCGAGGAGATCGTGCCCGGCGATATCATCAAGCTGCAGGCCGGCGACACAGTGCCGGCGGATGCGGTTGTGCGGCAGATGCGCGATCTGATGGTCGATGAGACGACGTTCACCGGCGAGAGCATCCCGGTGTCCAAGCAGGCGGCCGAAGCGGCGCAGACCATCAGCGACGAGCATCGCCTGCTGCAGGGCGTGGTCATCATTCGCGGCAACGCGCTGGCCGAAGTCACGGCCACCGGCATAAAAACGCGCCTGGCCGCCATCGCGGCGACAGCCTCTTCGGTGCAGTCGGAGAGCGAGCTGGTCAAGGGCATCGATCGCATCAGCACCTTCATCCTGCGCGCGACGCTCATCACCCTGCTGTTCGTGGTCCTGGCGAACATCCTGATCGACGGTCGAGAGACCGATATCCCGCACCTGCTCATCTTTGCCATTGCGCTCGCGGTCTCGGTGATCCCCGAGGCCTTGCCGCTGGTGCTGACCTTTTCTCTGTCGCGCGGCGCGCTGCAGTTCGCGCAAAAGGACGTCATCGTCAAGCGGCTGTCGTCGGTGCAGGATCTCGGCGCCGTGAACCTGCTCTGCACCGACAAGACCGGCACGATCACCGAGAATCGCCTGGTGTACCAGAACAGTTACCTGGCGCCCGAGTCGCGTTTTCACCCGCTCGTGCTGGCGCGCCTGGCGGCGCATCAGGTGGAGAAACAAAAGCCAGAGCCGTTCGATCGCGCAACCGACGAGGCGCTGTCGGCCGAGCAGCGCGCCGAGGTGGCGAGCTTTGAGCTGCTGGAAGAAGAGGCATTTGATCCGGCGCTGCGCAGCAACGGCGCCGTGGTGCGCGGCGCTGCAGGCCGACTGCACATCAGGCGCGGCAGTCCCGAGTACTTTATCCATCAGGGACTGCTCGAGCAGGGAGCGGCGCGGGTCTGGTTGGCGGAGGAGGAACGCCTGGGTCATCGGGTGCTCGGCGTCAGCTACAATGACGGGGGCGGCGCCCGCTTTGGCGGCTTGGTCTCTTTTGTCGATCGGCTCAAAGCGACTACGGCCGAGACCGTCGCTACGGCGAAAAAGCTGAACGTGGCCATCACCATCATCACCGGCGACGCCCTGATGGTGGCCAAGGCTGTCGGTTATGAAGCAGGGCTGGTGGAGGGCGACGATGAAGTCATGGATGCCTCGGCGTTCCTGGCCCTGGCCATTCAGGAGCAGCACGAGCGCATCGGCGACATTCGCGTCTTTGCGCGCACCACGCCGGAGCAAAAACTGCAGCTGATCGCGCTGCTGAAAGAGCGCTACACCGTCGGTTTTCTGGGCGAGGGCATCAACGACGCGCCGGCACTCAAGGCGGCGCACGTGTCCATGGTGGTGCAGTCGGCCGCCGATGTCGCGCGCGAGACGGCCGACATCATCCTGCTACAGAACGATTTGCGCGTGATCGTCGATGGCATCCGCCTGGGACGCGAGACGCACGCCAACACCCTGAAATACATCCGCGCCACCCTGGTCTCCAACTTTGGCAATTTCTACGCCGTGGCCGTCGGTTCACTGTTCATCGACTTTTTGCCCATGCTGCCCAAGCAGCTGCTGCTCCTCAACCTGCTCTCCGATTTCCCGATGATGGCGATCGCCTTTGACCGCGTCTCGGATCGCGAAGTGGCCAGGCCGCAGCGCTACGACTTTCGTTCGCTCTATATCATCTTCATGACCCTGGGCCTGGTCAGCACGGTCTTTGATTTCATCTATTTTGCGCTTTTCTATCGCATCTCACCGGCCGTGCTGCAGACCAACTGGTTCATCGGCAGCGTGCTCACCGAAATCCTGCTGATGGCATCGATTCGCTCCATGTTGCCGATAGAGAAAGCCGGCCGGCCGGCGCCGATCATCGTCTTCCTCTCGGTCGGCGCCCTGGTCATCACGCTGGCATTGCCATTGATCCCGTGGAGCACCAGGTTTTTCGAATTCACTCCCCCGTCGCCGGCGCACCTCGGTCTCATCGTGGCGCTGGCCGTGCTCTATCTCATCGTCACCGAGTTGGTGAAGCGACCACTGGCGCGGTCTCTGAAAGAATGAATGGATGCGGTCGATTTTAAGACTCACGCAAAGACGCGGAGACGCAAAGGAACGCAAAGAATTTTTAGGTTAGGTGAATGGTTATTCCCTTTGCGTTTCTCTGCGTCTTGGCGTCTTTGCGTGATTCTTGGCGCGCGACGGCTGACGCCAATATTTTCGTCGGTCAAGAGGGCAACTTTTTCATGATCCGGTCCATGTGAGAGATCAGGAGCAAATTTATTCGGTTGACTATCTCGCCTCTATTTACTACTATACAATAAATCGGAGCAGCAAATTAAAAGGGGGATCAGGCGTTAAATCGTCCATGATCAGAGGAGTTCATCATCGCCATGATTAGACTATTGATCCTATCGATCGCCATCTTTCTCCAACTCGCGGCCGGAGAGAAAGAGTCGACGCTGGATGTACAGGACATTGTCCGCCATCTCGACGAGCTCTATCGAAGTGAGTCGAGCTATGCCGAGATGGAAATGGTCATTGTGACGCCGCACTGGCAGCGGACGCTCAAGATGAAGGCCTGGTCGCAGGGCATGGACAAGACCTTCATCCGCATCCTGGCGCCCGCCAAAGACCAGGGCGTGGCGACGCTGCGCATCAAGAACGAGATGTGGAACTATTTGCCCAAGATCAACAAGGTCATCAAAGTCCCCCCTTCCATGATGATGAGCTCCTGGATGGGATCTGATTTCACCAACGATGATCTGGTCAAAGAGTTCACCTGGACGGATGACTATCATTTTGCACTGATCCGGCCAGAGGATGCGCAGGATGATCTGCTCTACCTGCAGATGACGCCGAAGGAGAATCTGGCCGTGGTCTGGGGTTCGGTCATTGTGGCCGTGCAACAGCAGGGATTTCTGCCGGTCTGGGAGAAATACTACGACGAAAAAGGCGAGCTCATGCGCCTGATCCATTTCAAAGAGATCAAGACCCTCGGCGGCCGCACGATCCCGACGGTGCTGGAGCTGATCCCACAGGACAAGGAGGGCCAGACCACGATCATTCGCTATCTCGATGCCAGGTTCAACGCCGGCGTCGCGGATGGCATTTTCACCTTGCGAAACCTGCAATCAGGTCAGTGATATGATGTTCAAAATCGCGCTCAGAAACGCCTTGCGTCAGAAACGGCGGACCATCCTCACCCTGCTCACCATGGTCGGCGGCTTTGTCCTGGCAGCGGTTTCCATCGGCTGGTCGGACGGCTCTTATAACAACATCATCAACATGTTCACCCGCAATCATTTGGGCCATATTCAGATACATGGCCAAGGGTATCTGGACAAACCGTCGATCTACAATTCTATTGCAGACTATGAAGAGATCGGCGGTGCGATTCAGCGCCTGCCGGGCGCCGAGACCTGGACGCCGCGTCTCTTTGCCGCGGGACTGGCTTCGGCCGGCGATCACAGCGCGACGGCGCAGATCATCGGCATCGATCCAGCGCGAGAGCAGCGGGCAACGCGATTCGCGCAAAAGATCGTCGCCGGCACAACCCTGGGAGAGCAGCCGGAGCATGGCGTCGTCCTGGGCAAGAACCTGGCAGAGGTGCTGCGCGCTCAAATCGACGACGAGCTGGTCATCGTCTCCCAGGCCGCTGATGGTTCGATCGCCAACGACCTCTATCACATCGTCGGCATCATGCAAAGCGGCGAAGAGATGAGCGACCGTACCTCCCTCTATATGCACCTCGCGGATGCGCAGGTGCTCTTCACCCTCGAGTCGCGGGTGCATGAGATCGCCATCATCATCGAGGATCTCGGCGCCATCAACGCGATGATGAAGAAAATCCGTGAACAGCCGGGCATTGCAGAGCTGTCGGTGGAACCATGGCAGGAATTCGCCAGATCCTTTTATCAGGCGATGAAAGCGGATCTGGAGGGCATGTGGATCATGATCTTTGTGATTGTGCTGATCGTCGCCATCGGCGTCTTGAACACGGTGCTGATGTCCGTGCTGGAGCGCACCCGCGAGTATGGTGTGGCAAAAGCCATCGGCACGCGGCCGGGGCAGATTTTCTGCCAGGTGATGTATGAAGTGAACCTGCTCGCGCTCGTCGCCATCATCCTGGGC
>RQOI01000153.1 GCA_003854995.1 Candidatus Zhuqueibacterota bacterium | reverse complement strand
GTGACGACCTGCGTGGATGACACGCGCCAGGAGGGAGCGACGTTCTATTATCGCATCAAGGCGAAAAATCTCGCCGGACTGACCAGCCTCAATTTCAGCAATGAGATCATGGTCGTCACGGGCTCGGATGTCGAACCGCCCAAGGTGGCTTTTATTTCTTCTTTTGGCGAAGCGAATCGCGTGATCGTCGGATTTGATGAGCGGGTGGAGAAAACGTCGGCCGAAGACGCAAGCCATTACCAGCTGGACGGCTCGACCGTGAATGAGGCGCGCTTGTCCCTCGATTCGTTGTCCGTTATCCTCAAGACATCGGAATTATCGGAAAATGCCCCTTATGTCCTCACCCTGAGCGGACTTGCCGATCTGGCGGCCACTCCCAACACCCAGACGCAATCCGTCGTGCTGCCGTTCGTCCATCGTCACTTTTTGCCCCAGACAGCTGCGGCCTGGCATCTGGATGAAGACGACGGCGCCATCCTGCGTGATGCCGCAGGCAATGCGAATGATGGTGAGCTGTTCAATGGCATGCAATGGGGGGCCGGTTATACGGGCAATGGCGTGCTGCTCGATGGCATCGATGACTATGGCAGAATTCCCGGTTCAAGTTCGCTGGACATCAGCGGCAATGGCGTCTCTGTCTCGGTTTGGACAAAGCTGGCTCTGCTGCCGAACGAGCTGCCCGGCGCCTATGGACCGATCTATGATTCGGAAAGCGATAACTATGTCATCTATGAGGATAAGAACGCCAACGAGTTGCGGTTCAAAGTCACGACCACAGCCGGCGCCGAGCGTCCGGGAATCCCCGGCGCAAAATTGCGCGCGCATGAATGGCTGCACATCGTCGGCGTCTATGACGGCAGTCAGGCCATGATCTATCTGAACGGCGAGCTGCAGGATTCGCATCCGCTCACCGGCACGGTGCGACCGGGGCAGACTGCCCTCATCGGACAGAGCGCCGGATCCTTTTTCAAGGGTTGCATCGATGAGATTCAGATTTTCAGCCGCGGCCTGAGCGAGGACGAGATTCAATTTTTGTACAGCGGCGCAAAACAGGCGATCGCTGTCGCTGAACAGACAGAGCTGCCGCGGGATTTCTGGCTGGCGCAGAATTACCCGAATCCCTTTAATCCGACGACGACCATTCAATACAGCATTCCGAGGGCCGGACTTGTCAGCTTGCACGTGTATGATGTTATTGGACGTAAAGTGATCACAATAGTGAATCAATACCAACAAGATGGATTGCATTCAGTTCATTTCGACGCTTCAGAACTTGCAACGGGAATGTACGTCTACCGTCTTGAACTGGATTCATACACGGCCGTTAAGAAGATGATATTAATAAAATAGCGCTGCCTTGTTTAAAAGAAGAGCATAATAGATTCTACGCTGACAGCGGAATTATTAACTGTGAGCAGTGGTGTGCGCGATAGCGTCTCTGCCCTGACAGTAATGAAAGGAGAGAACAATGCAGAGCATCAATAGGCGCAGTTTCGTAAAATCAGGTGTTTTTACAGCCGCTGCTTTGGCAACGCCGTGCCCCCTTGCCGCCTTTCAGGATCTTCAATCCATCGAGCACCATTTGCCGGGGAGGAAGGCGCGCGTCGCCGCCATACGCGGTGATAATTTGGATTCGATGACTCGCGAGGCAGTCGCTGCCCTGGGAGAGATGTGCGCCATTGTCCATGAAGGTGAAACCGTTTTCATCAAACCCAATTTTGTCTCTTTCCCCTGGGCGCGCGATAATAATTGCTTCCACGCGGGCGAGTGCACCAAACCTGAGAGGATGAAAAGAACAAGCAAGGTTCAAAATGAGAGGGCATCATTATGATAAAGACGTGCGTCGTCTATGATTCAGCTTACGGCAATACCGAACGAATCGGCCAGGCGATCGGCGCTGCTATCGGTTCTGCCGAGGAGGTAGTGATCGTCAAGGCGAGCGAAGTGCAGGTGAAGCAGCTGAGCGGAGTCAAGCTGCTGATCGTCGGTTCGCCGACGCAGAAATTCCGGCCGTTGGCCTCAACGACCAGGCTTTTGAAAAGCATCCCCAACAATGGTCTGCAGGGCGTCAAAGTGACTGCATTTGACACCCGCCTGACCGAGAGTGAGATCAAACGGATTCGCATCCTGGCATTTTTCGTCAGATTGTTCGGCTATGCTGCCAAGCCAATCGCCGACAGACTCGTACAAAAGGGCGGCGAGCTGATCGCAGCCCCGGAAGGATTCTACGTCAAGGGCACGGAAGGTCCGCTGCTGGAGGGGGAGCTCGAACGAGCCGCGGCCTGGGCGACAAAAATCGCGGCAGAATAGTGACCCGATCCCTTTGGGTGGTCTGAGAGAGCAGCGATCGCGATCTAGCGCGGGATCGGGTCAATGTATCGATCTGCTCCCTTGACAGGAGATTGAGCAAATGAAAATGAATGGACTCGTTTCCATCAAAATCGGCTGGATCGCCGCTGCTTATGCTCTCATTGATATCATATGCATCGGGCTTGGCATGGG
>RQOI01000152.1 GCA_003854995.1 Candidatus Zhuqueibacterota bacterium | reverse complement strand
AATTCGGGCATCTATTTTCACACTGAGGTTCAGGAACAGGGTTGGCCGAACAAGGGATATGAGTGTCAGGTGCTGAATTCGAATCCTGCAGTGGCGCCCGGCGAGTATGTCGAACGCAAAATGACCGGCAGCATCTATGGCGTTCGCAATGTCTGGAAGACACCGGTCGCGGATGAGGAGTGGTTTCATTACCATATCAAGGTGCAGGGGCGGACCATTCAAACCTTCATCAACGATGCGTTGATGGCCGAATACACTGAATCCGACGCTCCGGCTGTGATCGAATTGCTGCAAGGCCGTCGATTGACCTCCGGCACTTTTGCGTTGCAGGGCCATGATCCGGGCAGCACAGCGTATTATAAAAACATTAGGGTCAAACCGTTGCCGGACGACCTGCCCACGCCCGGCACGCCTCTGCAGGACGCAGCCCTGGATGCCAAGTTGATCTCTCTGGCGCAGAACAATTTTCCGCTCATGGATCTGCACGTCCATCTCAAGGGCGGTCTAACAATGGACAACGCGCTGGCCCATGCGCGCACGTATGGTTTCACCTATGGATTTGCGGTCAATTGCGGCCTGAAGATGGGCTTTGAGACAGATGAGGCGCTGCAAGAGTTCATCACGATGTATGAGCAGCCGCCGCAGACCTATTTTGCCATGCAGGCCGAAGGTCGCGAATGGCTCGACTTGTTCACGACAGAGACGGTCGCTGTATTTGATTACGTCTTCACCGATGCCATGACCTGGACTAACAGCAGGGGCAAGCGCATGCGCTTGTGGATGAAAGAAGAGACAGAAGTGGGCGATCCGCAGGATTTCATGGATCAACTCGTCAGCGCCATCGAAAAAATCCTTGCCGAACCGATCGATATTTACGCAAATCCGACCTATCTGCCGGATGAGATCGCAGCCAGATATGACGAACTATGGACGCCCGAGCGCATGGACCGCGTCATCAAGGCGCTGGTGGATAATAAAGTGGCGCTCGAGATCAATAATCGCTATAAAATCCCCAGTCCGTCGTTCATCCTGCGCGCTAAGGAGGCCGGCGTGAAATTCACCTTTGGCACGAACAATAGCGGTGCGGACGATCTCAGCACTCTGGACTATTGTGTCGCCATGGCAGAGGCGTGCGGCCTGCAAACCGAGGATATGTGGCATCCAGCAGATCGAAAGTGAGCGGCGCCCTCTCGTCAATTTGTGACTATTTTGATCTGCGTTCCGACGGGCAGATTGTCCTGCAGCTGCAGGCCGTTCAAGATAGCCATCTCTTCCAGCTTGTCTGCTGCAATTCGCTCACCCTGCAAAAGTGTGCGCAGGGCCTGGGCCTTGCTGACAGTGACGAGCCGCAGCGTCGGCGCCTTGACATTGATTTTTGATTTGTCCGACAGGGCGGCAAAATTGCGCATGGTGTTGTCAAATGTCGGATCATATTGGCTAAAGCTGGTCTGCGTCGTAAAGCCATAGAAGACAAAGGTCGCACCGTCTTTGTCAATGAAATAGGATCTGACGCGCAAGGCGCCGTTCTCGGACGGAACGTCGGTGATGAGGCGACGGGCAGGAAATCCATTGACACTGATTTCGTCGGTCGCCACAATGGTGCCCTGCGTTTCGTTGACAAAGTTCTGCGCCACCTTTTCTCGCGATCCGGAGGGATCGAGCGAAAACAGGATTGCGGCATCCTGCGCCTGCGGCGTCATCTGAACTTTTGTCGGAGAATTGATCAGCTGCCAGCCTTGCGGCACCGGGAACGTGAATTTCATGCCAGGGTGGTAGAAGGCGTTGCCCGATACATAACCCTGACGTGGATCCTCGCCAAAGGGCAAACCATCGAGGTGCGCGAGGTAGCTGCTGCGGTTGAAGACAAACTCCTGACCAGGATATTTGGCCTGTTCTTCAGCTGTTTTTTGTTTCACCGCCGCGACGCGATCGACGGGATTCGGATGCGTCGAAAACCAGTCGGGCAGGGCCTGGCCGGTGCTTGGGTGCATGCGCTCCAGGGTCTCGAAAAATGTCGCCATGCCCAGCGAATTATAGCCGCTCGCCGTTGAATAGATGACGCCGAGGTCATCCGCTTCCCGCTCGTCATCGCGACTGAATTTGAGAAAAAGCAGTTCCATGCCGGCCATGATGTAAGATGAATATTTTTGCACGTCTTCGGAAAAGATCATGCCGGCGAGCAGTCCCGCCTGGGCGAGCTGCATCTGGCTGTATTGCGCGGCCGAATGGCGGGCGTTGATGTGCCCGAGCTCATGACCGAGTACACCGGCAAATTCGGCCTCGTTATTGAGATGGGCCATGATGCCGCGGGTGAAATAGACATACCCGCCGGGGACGGCAAAGGCGTTGACCACCGGTGTGTCCAGCACCTTAAAGCTATAGTTGAGATTGCTGCGATGCGTTTTTCTGCCCATTTCCTGGCCAAGTCGTTGAACATAGGCGTTGAGCTCTGGATCATTATAGACGCCATACTCCTGCAGCACGGCCTGATCCGTCTGCTGCCCCAATGCCAGCTCATCGGACTCGCTCATCAGCATGAATTGCCGTTTGCCGGTAACCGGATTGACCGCACAAGAGATCAGCCAAACGACAATAATGACGGAAATGACAATTCCCCCCACAGTGGTAAATCTTTTTCTGTTCATGGTCTCTCTCCAAACTTTTCTCAGCGTCGCTGCGCGCATCGAATCGCAGATTCTGACGATGGTGTTTTTCATCACCTGATCCGTAAAATTCGGCCTTCTACTTTTGCTTCGATCATCGGATTGTTTTCAATGTGCTCGATGATGAGATCAGCGATGAATAGAGGTCTTGTCTCTGCATTATAAATTTCATAGCGATTTTGCCAGTTGTGCATGACAAAATCGACCGTCGTGCCGCTGTAAATTTTCTCCGGATCAATGGCCTCGCCGCCGCACGACATCGATATCATTTCCACCGAATTTTCTTCTCTGACCTGGTAGGCATAATTGATGCCTGAAATTTGCAAAAGGCCGGAGCCCTTTGTGATGGAAGCGACAATATCGTCGCGCAGGATGTCATGGAGCGTTTTTCCGGAACAGGCAAACGTGGTGACATAGTTCGAGAACGGCAAAATTTCCATCACATCCTTTTTGGTGATCGGGCCTGCCGGCAGGCCCTTGCGAATGGCGCCGCTGTTCAGCATGGCGACGTCGGTCTGGCACGATGTGCGCATCACATCGGTGATGAAATTGCCCAGATTTGTCTCATAGTGATTGTGTATTTTCCAGGCGGTCTTGAGGGTGCCGATCCGCCGGCCATATTCGCCATCAATGCTCGTCTGAAAGGTTTTGACCAGTTGTTGCATGCCAGGATGAGGTGATTTCACGCTATCAACCCAGGTCGGGATGAGTTCGCTCGTAAAGCTCGTAACAGTGTCGCCGGCGACCTGGACCGTCAGGCGGCCGAGGTAACGCGTCTTGGCGCCCGCCTGGACGATGAGCACGCCGTTCGTCCGTCTGACGGGGTCGATTCGCGTATGACTGTGACCACCGACAATGATGTCGGCATTTCTTATCTTTGATGCCAGAATTTGATCCTGATCATCGCCCTGGTGCGTGAGGAGGATGATCAGGTCGGTGCGTCCATCAATTTCATCTATCATTGACTGTGCCGTCTCCGCCGGATCGGCGACGACGACGCCCGACAGATTTTTTACCGCCGTGACCTGCGCGAGGTCGGCCAGGATGATGCCGATGACGCCGACGCGCAGGCCGTCGATAGTGTATATTTTATAAGCGGGCGCGATCGGTTGGCCGTTTATGTACAGATTGGCTGCGACAATATCAAAATTGGCGAGTTTGAGCAATTTCGCCAGATTTTCCTGCCCTTCGTCGAACTCGTGGTTGCCGATCGTGACGGCATCATAGTTCAGCAGATTCATCATCTCGACAAAGCCGCCGTTCAAAGCGCCGTCGTAGTCGATTTTGGACAGCAGCGTCCCGGTCGAAATATCTCCGGCATCCAGCAGGAGCGAATGCGGATGGTCAGTGCGCGCTTTGCGAACGGCATATTCCAGCGCCAGCATGCCGCCGATGAGCGGTTGCGGATCAGTCTCAATCCATGTGGCCGGGGCAGGAACGAACTGGGCGTGCATATCGTTGGTGTGCAAAATCGTCACTCGCCCTTGACGGTTCGCGCCGCAGGACAAAAGGAGTGACGCAGCGGATAGAATGAAAATCAGATTGTTCACGAGAGCTCCTGGTTTTTCTAGTTTAAGAATTTTATCGCGGTCAAGCAAGAAAAAATTGTCCGGCAACGAAGGCTTTTTACCCTTGCCGCTGGTGCGGTACAGGATAAGAAGTACGGATGAAGGATATCATCGCATGCGCGCTGGTGCAGTTTTTAGTTGAATGGCGATTTTCATATCCTTATCTTTAATGGTAAAAACAATCGAGGAGATCATGGCGAAATTGACTTTTTTAGGCGCTGCGGGAACGGTAACGGGATCACGTCATTTGCTGGAAATCGAGGGTAAAAAGTTGCTGATCGATTGCGGCCTCTTTCAGGGACGCAAGGAGGATAGACTTCGCAATTGGGAGGACTTTCCGGTCCCGCCGAGTGAAATCGATCGCGTTTTTCTCACCCATGCGCACATCGACCATACGGGCTGGTTGCCGCGTCTGGTCAAAGGAGGATTTTCCGGTCCGGTGCATAGCACTGATACGACCTTTGACTTGAGCAAGATTATGCTCAAAGACAGCGCTCACCTGCAGGAGGAAGATGCCAAATGGGCCAATAAGCGCGGTTATTCCAAGCACAAGCCGGCCCTGCCGCTTTATACGGTGGAAGATGCCGAACGCGCCCTGGAGCTTGTTCAGCCACTCTACTATGGTGAGGAATATTATGATGTGCTGCCGCACTATCGCGTTAAATTCAAAGATGCCGGCCATATATTGGGATCATCCTTCATTGAATTCAAGAAAGAGGATGGCCGTCAGTCGCGCAAGATTTTATTCAGCGGCGATTTTGGCCGGCCGGATCAGCCGGTGCTCAGAACGCCGACACAGGTCTTCAATGTCGATTATCTTGTCCTTGAGTCGACTTATGGCGATCGTCTGCACGGAGACGAGGATACAGATGGTGAGCTGATTCGCATCATAAACGAGGGGTATCAAAGAAACGGCGTCATCGTCATCCCGTCATTCGCCGTGGGCCGCACCCAAACCATGCTGTATAAAATCCGCACCTTTGAGGAGAAAAAACTCATCCCGGATTTGCAGGTGTTCATCGATTCGCCGATGGCGATCGAGACAGTGGATGTTTTTAAAAATCACCTGGCTGACATGGATCTGTTCGCCCGGGTCGAATTCATTGGTGGCAAGGAGCTGTTCAAGACGAAAAGGCTGCACGTGTGCAAATCTCGCGAGGATTCCATTGCCATCAATGATGTCAAAAAAGGCGCCATCATCATCTCTTCAAGCGGCATGGTTGAGGGCGGTCGCATCCTGCATCATATGGCGGCGCGATTGCCGGATCCGAGCACGACCGTGCTCTTCATCGGCTATCAGGCCATCGGCACGCGCGGACGCAAAATACTGGAAGGGAGCGAGACGATCAAAATCCATGGCCAGGAAGTTCCCATCAAGGCTCGCATAGAGTCTGTGCACGGCACCTCCGGCCACGGCGACTATAATGAAATTCTGGCCTGGCTCATGGCGTTCAATAAAGCGCCGGAGCGCATATTCATCGTGCACGGTGAAGGTGGCTCGTCCGAAGCCATGGCGCAGAAGATTCGCGATCGATTTGGCTGGGATGTTGTGGTGCCCAAGTTGTTCGATAGCGTCGAGCTGGACTTTTAAAAGACCAGGGCGATGAAAAAATGATGGAACAGAGAATGCTGCGAAAACGATGCACGGATTTTAATGCGGAAATTGATCAGTGAGAAAGTGATGTTTTTTGTTCTATCTGCGGTTTTACGCATCGTCGGCTTTGTCCTGCATTCAGCAAAGTCATGCCATGAAGACAGACCAATACATTCTTGCGGCAACTGAAAATAGCGAGGCTGTGCAAGCGCTTCGCGATGCATTTGACGAGCAGTTCATCATTGAAGAGAGCAGCAGTCTGGCTGAAAGTCTGGAGATATGCCGGACAAGACGATGTGAATTCATTTTCATTGACGTCGAGCTCATCCGCTTGACCACGCAGGCCGATCTGCGAGAACAGCTGGCCGCTTTCTGGCGGCTGAATCCGACCGTCGAGATCGTCATGCTCTGCCAGCCCGGCAGGGTGCGTTCCGCCATCCGCGCGGTTAAGGCTGGCGCGACCGATTATCTGACTTTGCCTGTTTCGTCGAATGAAGTGAAACTCGTCATCGATCAGATCAATGAAAATATACGCCTGCAGTCCGAGCTGGACTATTTGCGCGACAAGTTCTGGAACGATGAATCTTTGGCGCTGTTACGGACAAACTCCACCGTCATGCGCGGAGTTTATGATAAAATCCGGTCTGTCAGTCAGTCTGACAGCACGGTCCTGTTGACCGGCGAGACCGGGACCGGCAAGAGCGTCATCGCACATCTCATTCATCAGCACAGCACGCGACGGGACAAACAATTCATCAGCGTGCACTGCGGCGCCATCCCTGATACCTTGCTGGAAAGCGAATTGTTCGGCCATGAAAAGGGGGCTTTCACGGGCGCGGTGCGGCGAAAGTTGGGCAAGTTCGAGATCGCCGACAAGGGAACGATCTTTTTGGATGAAATCGGCACCATCTCCGCAGCCATGCAGATAAAATTGCTGCAAATCGTGCAAGATCGGTCTTTTCAGCGCGTTGGCGGCGAAATGACGCTCGCCGTGGACGTGCGCATCATTGTCGCCACAAACGCGGACTTGAAAGCCATGGTCGACTGCGGTGAGTTCCGCAATGACCTCTATTATCGGCTGAATGTCTTTCCGATTGAAATTCCTCCTTTGCGCGAACGCGCTGGCGATATCCCGTTGCTCGTGGAGCAGTTTGTCAAAAAGCTGGATCGTTTCTATGGCAAGAATATTCATGGCGTTGATCCCGCTGTTCTCACGGCGTTGCAGAAATATTCGTGGCCTGGCAACATCCGCGAGCTGGAGAACATCATCGAACGCGCCTATATCATCGCCACAACTCCTATCCTCACGCGTGACTACTTTCCGAACGAACTGTTTCAGAGCAAAAACACCTACACGCGTCTGATCGATACATCGCTCACGCTCAGCCATATACGAGGCAGGGAGATCGAACGGATTGAGAGAGAATACCTCAAAGAACAGCTGGCGAATCACAATGGAAAGATCAATGACACGGCGAAAGCGGCCGGCATCGGTCCTCGCCAACTGCACAAACTTTTGACCAAATACGGCATTCGAAAGGAAGAGTTTAAAAAGAAATGAACAGCGGTAAAATCAGTGCACGGCTCTCTGGCAACGGTCAGCCTGGCAAAGAGCGGCCATGGTCAAGGCGTGCTGACAAAGAGCGATCACCTCTCCAATTTTATCGGAATTGTCAAGACTGAAAAAGTAATATAAGAATTATGAGTACTGATATGCGCGATTTAAATTGAAGAATATATAAGTATAATAATTATAATATAATAAAAAGTGTTAAAAAATTATGTGGATGGCGCATGATGCTGAATGCAGGGTCAATCTTTATTTTATTGCTGAGCAATTATATTATCAGAACCAAGAGTTCTGAAATTATGAGTATGCGAGTTCACCAAGTCCTTGATAATACGACACTTGATACAATGGCATGACAATTGATCAGCGGGCGGCAGCGGAAAGTAAAAGAGGAGAACCGAATGTCGAAACTTTTGCTCATCGGAAAGAACAACGACTATTTGAAAGAGTGCACTGCTCGGCTTCGGCAGCGGGGCTATCAGGTCGTAATTGACGAGAATGTGATGGAAGGATTGCGCGAGATATCTGTCTTTGGCGTGCAGTGCATTGTCTGGGATGTCAAGGCCGATGATCCCACGCGACCGCGCAAGTTTCAAGCTATCAAAAGGTATCATCGTTATACGCCTCTTGTCCTCATCGACAATGACAAGCACCCCTATCTGAAGGAGCTTGACGGAAACACCTTTTTTGTGCAGAATGAAACGCCCGTTGACGAACTCGTGACCAAGATCGTCGAGCTCGCCGGTCGGCCGACGATTTACCGGGACAGTAATTCAGAACAAGAGGTAGAATTCATTGAATAGGCGAGATTATGCAAGCCGGCAATTCAACAGAAAATATTGAAATTCGCGGGGTTGTCATTCCGGCCCAATGGGATCGGCGCGGCAACATCATTCAGGTGGCCATCCAGACGGATAGCTTTGAAAGGTATTTGATTGAAGGCGAGCAAGATGCGGAGGTGATGAAATGGATCGATCAAGCCGTACACATCCGCGGCAAAATCATTGGGGAAGATGTTGTTGGCCACAAAATCATCACGGTTCAGTGGATTGAAAATCTAACGCCCACACAGATGATATAAGGGGAAATGCTGTGGAATCCCAGGATTTTTACACTATTTTTGTCTACCCTCTTTTGATCTTTCTTGTCCGCATCGTCGATGTGCCCATCGGCACCCTGCGCATCATCTTTCTCGCCAAGGGCAAGAAGATGCTGGTGCCGATCCTCGGCTTTTTCGAGGTCCTGTTATGGATCATCGTCATCACTAAAATAGTGCAAAATGTGGACAAGCCGCACTATTATATCGCTTATGCTCTGGGCTTTGCCACGGGCAGCTGGATCGGCATGCTGATCGACCAAAAGCTGGCGATGGGCACGGTGCTCATTCGAATCATCACCGCCAAGCCGGCCGTCACTCTAGTGGAAGCGCTGCGGGAGGCTGGTTATCTCGTCACCGATGTCCCTGCATTCGGCGCCAGCGGTCAGGTCAATGTCGTTTTCACCATCATCAAGCGCAAAGAGATCGAAAAAATTACCGGCAAGATTCGCGAATACAATCCACAAGCATTTTACACGATTGAAGACATCGGCTATGCCAGCAAAAATGTCATGCCGATAGAAAAAAAGATACGCTTCAAACGGTTCATGCTCACGCCGCGGAAATAGCGCTGCGGATTCTGCAATCAGGCGTTGCGAGAAATGAAATCTGCCAGCTATACAGATGACTGAGATGCAGGGGTTGACAGGCGAGTTGATGACGCGACGATTGATGGGGTAGATGAAGAGCGATGGTGGCATTGAACAAGGAGGTGTGACATGGAATTTCTCGACAAGAACTGGCTCCACATGTTGTACGTCTTGGCCATCATCATCATGGCAATCGTGGTGCAGCGATTCATCCGACTGGCCTTTCGAAAATTTAAAACTGAAGAAGAAGACGGCGAGCCATCCACCTATCAGCTTTTGCTGGGCGTCATCAACTGGGTCATCATCATTCTGGCGTTGCTGTTGTGCTTTTACGCCATTCCGTCGGCGAGGTCCCTGCTCGACACCGAGCTGCGTTACCTCCTCACCATTGTTGCGGTCATCATTTTGACGATTTTTTTTCAACGACTGGTGCGATACGGCCTGGGCCGATACCTGCAGAAATCGGCGCAGAACCTCAAAGTGGATCCGACCGCATTCAATTTTTTAAAGAATGCCATCAACGCGATCATACTCCTCATCTCCTTTTTTTTCATCTTTTATTCGATTCCGGCTCTTCGCGCCGTCGGCACAACCCTGCTGGCCAGCGCCGGCATCGTCGCTGCTGTGGCGGCATTTGCATCGCAGCACGCCTTGGCCAACATCGTCAGCGGCGTTTTCATCGTCATTTTCAAGCCGTTTCGCGTCGATGATATGATAAAGATCGGCGTCGATATCACAGGCAAGGTTGAGGACATCACGCTGCGCCACACCGTCATACGGAATTTTGAGAACCGTCGCGTCATCATTCCGAACTCGACGGTCAATGCGGAGACCATCATCAATTCCAATCTGATCGAAGAAAAGATTTGCGTGCACCTGGAGATCGGCATCAGTTATGATTCGGATATCGACAGAGCGATGGCGATCATGCGGAGCGTATCGGAACGGCATCCCATGTGCATTGATAACCGAGATGCGGCGGCGATAGCGGAGAACAGACCGATTGCCATAGTGCGCGTGCTCGCACTGGCGGATTCCAGCGTCATTCTGCGCGCCTGGGCGTGGGCGCAGAACGCCGATGACGCCTTTGTCATGAAATGCGATCTCCTCAAACAGGTGAAAGAAGAATTTGACCGGCAGGGCATCGAGATACCGTTTCCGCATCTCACGCTGGTCTATAAAAAAGATGTT
>RQOI01000151.1 GCA_003854995.1 Candidatus Zhuqueibacterota bacterium | reverse complement strand
TGATCTTGCAGACATTCACAGTCATATCGGAGGACTTATGGACTATACCTGGGAACAGCTGCACAAGATGCGAGTGAGCGATCTTCGCGATATCGCGCAGACTCTAAACCACCCGGAGCTGCAGGGTTTCTCGACCATGCACAAAGAACAGCTCGTGCCCGCACTCTGTCACGCATTGGGCATCGAAGATCATGCGCATCATGAGGTCGTGGGTCTGAACAAGACGCAGATCAAGCAGAAAATCCGCGGCCTGAAAAAAGAGCGCGACGAAGCGATCACCGCCAAAGACAAAGACAAGCTCAAGGCGGTGCGTCGGGAGATTCATCATTTGAAAGTGAAATTGCGGAAAGCGAGGACGTGAGAGGGGCGAGTTCATCAAAAGTTAAATTCATCTCACGCTGAAAGTCGAAACGTGTTCGCGCGTCGGAATTTATCCTTCGACCCTGCTCAGGATGACAACTATGCGCGTATGTCATGAGAAGCAGAGTCGAAGGATGCTGGAGCCAACGATAAGAATATTCTTTGACTTTCAATATGACATCTAGCCTTGCAGTGGATTTTGCGCCTGTCGTATTCATGCAGATGCAACTGAAAACAAATGAGGATGACAAATGGCCATAGATCAGGAAAAGAACTATAAACTTTTGAGCGACGAGCCCGTTCTCGAGAGTGGGAGAGCTGACCGACTCGAATTCGAGCACACGGCCAAGGTACTGGCCCGCGCTGCGTTGCACGCCGATAGTCCCATCACGATCGGCATCTATGGCGGCTGGGGTTCGGGCAAGACCTCCCTGATGCGCCTGATGTGGCAGTGCGTCGAGGAGGAGGGTCTCGGCGCTCGACCTGCCGTCGCTGTTTGGTTCAATGCGTGGCAGTACGAGCGCGAGGAGCACCTGGTCGTTCCGCTCATCGCCACGATCGCGCGGGATATCAAGAACAAGCAGATGCAATGGAAGAAAAAGAAGGGCAAGGCGGCTCGCGACGCGAGCAAGATCATGGACACCGGTGGAAGCAAGATTCACGATGCGCTGCGTTCGGTGCTGTACGGCGTCTCCATCGTCGGCAAGTTCGGCATTCCGCACGTCGGCGAGCTTGAGATCAGCGCCTCCATGAAGGACATGATCGAACGCTATGAGGCGGTCACCAAGGACACGCTGATGGCGCGCAGCCTCTATTTTGACGCCTTTGACAAATTGCGCGAGCTGGCGCACGACAAAAAGGTCGAAAAACCGCAGATCGTCGTCTTCATCGATGATCTCGATCGCTGTTTTCCCGAGCACGCGGTCCGACTCATCGAGAGCATCAAGCTGATCCTGCATCAACCATCATTTGCCTTTGTCCTGGGCATCTATCCGCAGATCATTGAAGAGTTCATCCGTAATAAATATGCGGCGCAATATTCGCTGGCGGCTGCGCAAGTCGCTGCCAAAGACCTGAGCGACTTGCAGTCGCGCATGGACAAATACCTCGGTTATTTTGACGACTATCTTGAAAAAATCGTCCAGGTGCATCATTATGTGCCTGAACGCGGTCCCAGCCAGATGCAGAGCTATATCAAGCAGCTGCTGGAAGAAGCAGAGGTGACCTCAGAGTTCCTCGTCGAGGGGGTGAAGGAAGAGGACCTTTTCGAATTGATCGCTGAAGTGGGCAAACGCAGCCCGCGCGAAATCATCCGTAAGATGAACAGCCTCATCGTCAAGTGGCGAATTTCGAAAGGTGAAAAAAAGACGGGCCAGGCGTACGATCTGTTGGCCGGACTGATCAATGAAGCCATTCAGGATAGAGTTGCAAAAGGAAAAAATGAATATGAGCAATTTTTGCATCGGCTCGAATGGCACGTGGAGGATGAGAAATCGCCAACCTATGGCGCCGCACTGGCAAAAGC
>RQOI01000150.1 GCA_003854995.1 Candidatus Zhuqueibacterota bacterium | reverse complement strand
GAGAAACGACAGCACCGGCGCCATCGAACGAATCGTCATCATCTCCGAGGGCAACGGCTCTTCCCCTGGCACGCTGAACAACGCCAGCTCGGGCGATGTCGATCCGAATACCGGCGACTGGTGGAGTATGGCGCCGCTGCCCTATTTTGCCAATCAATTTCCGGAACCGGATGCAAGTGGCAATGAGCGGAAAAAACAGGTCGCCATGAGCCACTGGCGATGGTCCTGGCCGGCCACGTGGCCGGATAAATTCGATGATACGATCGACCCGGGCTGGGCCGGCTCCTGGAATGGCTATTTTGGTAAAAATGTGCTCAATGCCGACCAGGAGAGCTATTATGTGATGGACGACTATAATAACCGCGAATGGCCATTTTATCCCGATTCCACTGATCTCAGTCGACGCGGGCTCGGCATCCGTCCGACCGTACGTCAATTCCAATGGTCCAATGTGCTGGTGGAAGACTGTCTCTTCTTCCTCTATGATGCCATGAATGTCGGCACCTATGAACATGACAAGATGGTGTTCGGCCTGGTGTCTGGCCCCAATATCGGCATTGACAGCGATGATGATGGCGGCGCCTACATCCTGGAGGAGAACCTCGGCTACCAGTTCGATATCGATAACATCGGCAGCGGCGGCTGGACGCCCGTGGGTCTGCTCGGCTGGGCGTTTTTCGAATCGCCGGGCAATCCCTACGATGGCATCGACAACGATGGCGACGGCTTTATGGGATCCGGCATCATCATCACCGAAGAAACATTTGCCCCTAGATCCTTCTCAGTGGGCGACAATGTCGTATTGACCAACTATAAAACATTCGAACGACGAGTTGTCCCAATGCCTGCTGATGGCGTGAAAATCAACTATTTGGGACGCGTCTACACCATTCGCCCCGGCGATGTGGTGGAAGAGATTCAAAATGATCTCATCGACAACAACTTGAATGGCCTCATCGACGAAAGTAACGGCTCTGTTTTCGGCAGTGGCGAAACGGCTATTCATAATTTTCTCTTCGTCGGCCTGAAGGCAGTCGATTATGTCACCGGCGCCGGCCTGGATAACATCCTCATCGACGAACGGCGCGATGACCTGATCGATAACGACGGCGATTGGAACATCATGACCGATGATGTCGGCCTGGATGGCGTCCCTCGCACCGGCGATCCGGGTGAGGGCGATGGCGTGCCGTCTTCCGGCGCCGGCACGCTGCTGCCGGGCGAGCCGCACATTGATAAAACAGATATCGACGAGTCCGATATGATCGGTTTGACCTCGTTCAACATTCACGAACCATGGACTATCTATCCAATATACGATGATCAGATCATCTGGGACGAAGCGGTGCGGCCGGGATACCTGAACGATCTGCTGGACCGGGGCGGCAATACGGATGTCTTTCTCGGTTCAGGCTATTTCCCGCTCAAACCGCAGGACATTGAACGCTTTTCCATCGGCATGCTCTTTGGCTACGGCCCGACACCTGATGAGTTGATTCGCAACAAGCAGTACGCGGAAAAAACCTATCTCGAGAACTATAACTTTGCCAAAGCGCCCAATCTGCCGACGCTCAAGCTGATCCCGGGCGATGGCCGAGTGACGCTCATTTGGGATACCTATGCCGAAGAATCCATTGACCCGATCACCGGAAATGACTTTGAAGGCTATCGCATCTATCGTTCGACCGATCCGGGCTGGAATGATATGGCGGAGATCACGGACGGATACGGTTCCAGCCGTTTTCGCAAACCCATGGTGCAATTCGATCTGAACAACGGCATAAATGGTTATTCCATGCTCGATATCGAGGGCGTGCAGTTCTGGCTGGGCGACGATACCGGCATCGTGAATTCATGGACAGATACAACCGCGGTCAACGGCCAGACCTATTACTATGCGGTGACGGCGTATGACCACGGCTCTGATTCGCTCGGCATCGTCCCTTCTGAAACCGCCAGGTACATCTCGATCGACAAGACCGGCAATGTCATCGACAAAGGCACCAACGTCGGCGTCGCCCGCCCGGAAGCGCCCTCTCTGGGTTTCAAGGAAGCGAGCTTGACGGAAATACTCAAAGTCGACGGCAGCACGACAACCGGGCGCATCGGCTATGAGATTGTCGATCCGACCACTATTAAGGAAAATAACAACTATCGAATTGTCTTTGAGGATACGATCCTCCAGAATGAATCGAGTCGCTCCATCGTGGGGACAAAGAATTTCAGCCTCATCAATATCACATCGGGCGACACCCTCATCAACAAGAGTGCACAATTCGATAGTGATACCAAGCAGCCCTTAACGGAAGGATTTATTATTCAGTTGTTTAATCCGTCGCAGCTTGCCATGTGGGCGGACAGCAGTTACTGGACGAACGGGAGTGACGACAGTCTTCTACACACGTTTGTCTTTCAGCCGTACCGTTACAGTCGGACGAACGGCCTTGGTTTGGCGCATGATTACCTGATCGAGTTTGGCGACGTCGGGATTGGGATGTCAGAAGAGTTTACGGCATCGGCGACGCGGGTTTATCCGGCGATGGCGACGAATTTCACGGTGAAGAATTTGATGACCGGTGAGCCAATCGCCTATGGTTTCAACGATCAGGATGTCGTTGAGGGTGAGGAGGGAATGTTTACGGCGTTTACGGATCGGAGCCGGACGGACGAGATCATCTTTTTAGAGCCAAACGCGGCGGATTCGATGATCATCACCTGGGCGATCACGTTGAGTGCACCGACGGACGGGCTGGATTCGCTCTACCGGAATGCAAAGGCGGGCGACAAGCTGTTGATCAAGACGAGCAAGCCCTTTTTGTCGAATGATGCCTACGAGTTCACCACCGCGGCTCGCCAACTGGATATAAATCAGGCAAAAGAGCAAATGGATAAAATCAGGGTTGTGCCGAATCCCTATGTCGTCTCCAACTCGTGGGAACCCTTGAATCCATATACCAATGGTCGCGGCCCGCGCGAGCTGCATTTCATCCATCTGCCGGCACAGTGCACCATCAAGATCTTTAATATTCGCGGTCAACTGGTGCGAGAAATCGAACACAACCACAGCGACACGGCAGCAGACGGCACTGAGGTGTGGAACATGCTGAGCAAAGATGAGATGGAGATCGCTTATGGCGTTTACATCTATCACATCGATGCCGGCGATGCGGGAGAAAAAGTCGGCAAGTTCGCCATCATTAAATAGGTTCTGCAGACGAAAATGATAATTGATTTACATCAAAGGAGTTTGAGAATGAAAAGACGAATTGCACTCTGCACAGCGGTCCTGCTGGTTCTGCATGTGTCGCTCATGAGCCAGGAAGTGACAAAAGTGGGTACGACGGCGGCGGGATTTTTGAACATTGATATCGGTGCGCGGGCGATCGGCATGGGTGGCGCGTATGTGTCGGTGGCGGACGACATCATGTCGATGTATTGGAACGCGGCGGGTATGGCGCGGGTGGACGGATCAGAGGCGACGTTCACGTACAACCGGTGGTTGGCGGACATCAGCTACAATTAT
>RQOI01000149.1 GCA_003854995.1 Candidatus Zhuqueibacterota bacterium | reverse complement strand
GACCAGCGGTCCTGGCATTTAGTCGTAGCTTTATTATATCATGGAGACATGGAAAAGTTGGCTGCATGGTGAAATGTAGAATGCTCGATCATATATCTTTATTATAAAGAATATTAGCCAAGGTGTCAAGAGTATAATTAAAAATTATCAGAGCTTAACGGAACAAAGCAGGGTCTTCACCTTTTTCAAAGCGGCCTCCCCAGATTACTGTTATTTGCCAAGGTCGCTTTGCAGCTGGTAGAGTCATGCTCTCCGAAAATAAATGGAACCTGCTTGAGCATTCAGGCGATTTTCATGACTCTATATGCAGGCTATACGCGATTTATTCAAATCCCGACCATGTACATTTCCTCGTCTCCCGAGCTCCTGATATATCAGAAGAACAACTGGCGACGATTATAGCAGACAGCAGCGAACATTTAAATTGAATGGCATAATGACGAAACACAATTTATCATCTAATGGATTGTCTCACCAGAACCATGTATGTCTGCATCCTTGATCAATCTGGTCTCATTGTATTACACGAAAATCTCCCTATCGATTCGCCAAACCGAGGCAGGTCATTACAGGCATTATGTTAGCACTATGATACTATTTGATAAGCAAAAGTTTTTTTGTTTTTCGGAACTCTCCGGCATAGATTTGATAAAAATAAACGCCTGACGCTGCTTTTAGGCCGTGGTCGTTGTTACCATCCCAGGTAATTTGATGCACACCCGCCTCTTGGCGGCCATCCACGAGCGTTCTGGTTTCTCGTCCCATTGTATCAAAAACCTTTAGAGAAACGTACCCGTTGGTCGGGATTTGATATTTTATCGCCGTGGCACTATTGAAGGGATTTGGATAATTCTGGAGCAATTGAAATGATAAAGCGTCGCCGTTTATATCCATCGCCGTTTCTGTGATGTCAATGCTGCCATTCACCAACGCTTTAATGGGACGACTTGAAGCGACCTGATCCTGAATTTTCGCATGGCTAAATCGGATCACGGCCTTTGCCTCGGATGTTGCATTGACGGCAAAAGCCAGAGTTGCGATGTCACCGTCATTGTTCTTTAGGCCACCTGGCGCGGACATGGTAACTTTTGCCGCATTAGGCGAGAGTTTTTTGTGCGTCAAGGCAAAGCCGGTCGTGATTTCGGTTGTCGAGGCGTTCAGAAATGTAAGCATCTTTTCATCAAACGAAAGAATAAGCTCGAGCCCGGCAACCCCTTGAATATCGCTCCCATTTATGGAGAGCCAAACAGTGTCCCTGCAGGCGGCGTTTGACGCAGGGAGGGCGAGCGTGGCGCCCTGCGTGGACCAGTTCGAGAACGCACCCGGGCCGCCAAAAGCACCCATATCATTTCGCGAGCCGTCGGGATCGTTGTACTCTGCCGCTGGATTTCCTGCGTTTTTACAGAGCGATCCTGGCCCCAGTCTAAAATCATTTGTCGCCGGATCGCTAAATAATGGATCAACCGAAATGTCATTCGCGCCTGGATCGCAATTGTAATAGTCGGTGTTATTTCCCCACACATTATTAAATAATGCCTGCGAACCAGAAGAAAAGCTCAGTCCATATTCCTCATTGCCGTCAAAAATGCTGTTCATAATCACCGCGCTAGAACCCAGTTCCAACACACCCCTTCTTTTTGTATGTATTGTATTGTTGATGATATTGACCCTGGATGAATTGTACATTTCTATGCCCGCGCTTTCATTACCCGTGTCGGTAATGATGTTATTTTTTATTTCAACATCAGAAGCATCATCCATCCGAATGCCGACTCCATCAAAGGTGCACAGCAGCAGATTATTTTTTATAAAAGCACCGGACCTGAAAATATTGACTGCCGGTACGCCCCCGAGCAGCCCACTGTAGATAATATTTCCCTCAACGGTCGGAAATGAAGACTCGAAACTTTCAACTCCGGCGGTTTCAAACGGCTGAATCGAGTTGTTGCGGATAACCGGCTGGGCGGAGAACGCCGCAATGCCGCAATTTATGAGCGCATTTTCCTCAATAAGCGGATTGGAATTTCTGAAACAGTTAATCCCGACAGAGCCCTCATAGAATATAATCCGATTATGCCGAATAACTGGCGATGATTCAGTGCACATTATGGCGGGTGACATGGAAAAATCGTCGCGTGACAGCTTTATCGTAAATCCGCTTATCTCACCTTTGGATGCATTCATATATGTAACAATATCGTAATCCGGCTCGGCGACAATCGACGTGGCTATTGCGCCGGCGCCTCTTAAATAGATCTCTTTGCGGATGAGCGGCCGCTCCGCATACACGCCCGACGCCACGACAATCGTATCGCCGTCGGCGGCACCATCAATGGCGTCTTGAATTTTGCGGTAGGGGCTATTTCGCGAACCATCGCCATCGCTGTCCTTTTTGCAATCCACATAAACGTAACGTCCATCTTCGCTGCCCGCATTCACGATAAAAGCGCCGCTGGTGATGCTGTTAATTCTTATTTGATTACCCGTACCATCATAAATACCAACCTCCGCAATTTCCAGCGGGGATGCCTGGCCGGAGGCGGCGGTCTCATTGACGGCAAAACTCAGATTTACTATGCTGCCATTGCTGCTGCTTATTTCCTGGGTCCTGTGCATCCAGATTTTTATGATCCCAGGGATTGAAATATCCTGATCAAGATTAAAATCCTGCGTCGCCGCGGTCAAAGCCACGTGCGTTGCATTCAGCAACGAGCTGCTATAAGAGATTTGAAATTCGGCGCGCGCCATGCCGGCAGGATTATCCAGGGCGACAACGGTGTTGACCGACTCCCCTGGAAATCCCGACATTGAGGCGATAGAGATTGATTTCGCCAGCCGCAGCGTCAGCTCCGGGCGTATTGGCGTCGGGCCACCAAACGCGCCCAAGTCGTTGCGGGTGCCGTTGGTATCCTGGTATAGCGCAGCCGGATGCCCGGCATTCTCGCACGGCGATTCGGGACGAAGTCGATAATCGCCCTTGGCGAGACCGACAAAAAACGGATCCGCTTCGATGATGCCCTCGCCGCTTTTCACCCCATTTCCATGGCCAGCAAACTTGGCGCCGATGTTCCAAAAGTTGGAATAAGAGACATTAGCGCGGGATTCCCGACAGAGGATTCCCACCCCATCACCATTTTTTCCAACAAATATTGTGTTTAGAATCTCGGCAATGGACCCCTGGTTCAGCACAATCCCGTTACTTTTAAAATGCAAAACATTGTTGATAATGGCCGGTTTTGAATTCATGAAAGCAACCATAGCATCGTCACTATCGATGATATTATTTTTTATAATAGGACTTGAATCCTGATGAATCTCGATGCCAAGCTCATTGCAAATGATATAGTTGCCATCAATAGTCGATGTTGATCCATACACTGACATGCCTATGCGTTTTGCTATCAAAATATTTTCGGTTATTGTCATCGACGTGCTGTTGCAGCGAACGCAGGCGCCACTGGGCAAATTGTTGTTAATAATCATAAATCCCCGCAAAACGGCGTCGTCCGCCCCCAAGATTGTATGATAAATAGCCGTCGCCGGCCCTTCAATAATCGTTGCTTCGACGCCCGATCCCACCAGCGAAACGCCTTTTTTCATCTCGACCATTTCGGTGTATGTCCCGGGCAAGACCAGAATTGTGTCCCCATAGACGGCGTACTCAATCGCATCGTTAATAGCGGTAAATGGTTTGATGGTCGAACCATCGCCGCCGGCCGAGGCGCTGTTGACATAGATATACTCACCAAAAGGCGTGGCGTGAACCTCCGGGGCCAGGACGCTTTCGTTGTGGCTCGAATCCACGCTACTGAGGGCGTAGTAATGTGTGATACAGCTAACGGCGGATGTATCCACAAACTCGGTCGCTGAAGGCGGCAGCTCTTTTGTCCAGGATTGATCATAAATGCCGCTTTGTTTACCACGATACAAACGGTGCAGGGCGAGATCGTTGTCCGGCGCCGGTTTCCAAGTCAGCATGATGGAAGAGTGGCCGGCCTGCGCCGCCAGTTCCGTTGGCGCGGCCGGCGCGATCGAGTCGGCCGGCGAAAAGGTGATCGAGATGGAATTGAGCACAGGACTCTGGCCGATCTTTTCTGTGTGCAGAGTCGCTTTATATTGAATAAATCGATTGCCATTGTGAACCGGATTGAGCGCTTGCAGAGAATCCGTGTAAAAATCCGATCCATTTGTGGGGCCGTAAAAATCAGCCAATTCGATGCCCGCGCGCGAACTAGCCGTTCTGATCTGAAAAGAAATAGACGTAAAGTT
>RQOI01000148.1 GCA_003854995.1 Candidatus Zhuqueibacterota bacterium | reverse complement strand
GACTGCTGACTGCCCGTTTCAAATATCCGGGTGTACAAATCCTTGCCATAGCTGGTTTCCAGCGGTTCGCCCTCGACAACCTTGTACGTTCTTCCTCCGCCCGCTTTCCTCTGCGCCCGCACAAAGAGGGCATTTCCCATTCTCTTGCTGTGGAAACCGCGCGCAAATTCATATTGATGGGTGACAAAGAAAACCTTGATCTGCCTTTCCAACAACGCGCTCACGATCTGCCGGGCGATCTCGGAGCCTTCTCTTTCGTTCGTTGCGGCAAAGGATTCGTTGAACAGCACCACCGAATGGGGCTCGAGCATGTCAACGATGTCGCTCATCCGGTCGAGTTCTTCGTCCAGTTTGCCGCTTTTCATCGACGCATCTTCCTTGCGCCTATAGTGCGTGAAAAGGCCCCGGCACACATTGGCGCACAGCGACTCGGCCGGCGCAAACATACCGGACTGCATCATCAATTGCGCCAGGCCGATGCTGCGCAAAAACGTCGATTTGCCGCCCTGGTTGGCCCCGGTGATGATCACCAGGTCTTTGTGGTCAGCATTCACCTCGTTGCCCACCACCTGGCGTTTCATCGTCAGGGCCAGGCAGATGTCATACAGGCCATGAAAGGAATGGCGGCGCTCGTCGGCGGCGGCTACCTGTGGAAAGCACACCGGCTCACCCAATTGAACAAGCCGTTCGTGGAGGTTCAGACAGCCAATGTAGAAGGCCAGTTCGATGCGCAGCATCTCGAAAAAACTGTCGATATGGTCGGCGGCCTGGGCCAGCGCATTGGCCACCAGGTTCAGCCCGCGGGCTTTCAAATCTCCCAACACCCTGGCCCCATGGTCATCGCGGGGATGGATGCTGAAGGAATAAACCGGCGACCCCGCAAGCACGCGCTGAATCCAGTTCTTTTTCTGGCGCGGTTTGCCCAGTATGTAACCAGTGCCTTCGTTTCCGGCTCCCAACTCGACGCTGAGCAGAACACCGTCGCGGAATTTCAGTTCCTTCAGGTGATTTTGGACGACGGCAAAATAGTCGTCAGCCAGCTCTTTTTCGATCATCGCAAAGAACGCGGTCAGCCCCTCCGATTCGAATTTTCCGGCGTGCTCGTCAGCGATGTGCCTGAGCTGCTGGAGCAGTTCGACAAACATCGCCAGCATTTCGACTGCACTATACAGTATCCCGCTGGGCGACCGGCTGAAAATGCCCAACCAGCGCTTTCTTTTGTTCGTGATTGATTCTATCGAAATCCGGTACATCTCTCTGATGATCGCCGGATGCTTGAGGCAGTCTTTGAGCACGCCTTGACGGTATCGAATTGCGTCCGGCTCGCTCAGACCGGACAAAATGGCTTGCTTGACCACTTGAAGTACAAGGTCGTCATCAAGCGCCATCGCCTTGAACAGCGTTTTCAGTTCCAGGTCTTGAATCAGCGCCGGCGCGTTGGGCGGCAGCGGCTGCTGCAAGTCAAAATCCCGATCCCGATACATGAGAAAAGCTTTCATGCCTTGATGCGCTCCTTTACTTGATCGAACGTCAGCCGGTGCTTTTCGGCAATCGACATGGCAAAGGCAAGCCCATCGGCTGGCCGCCGGACAATTTTAAAGGTGCGCAAGGCCGGGTTGTCGGGCACGACCGTGCTGACCATGCTGACCGTTTTCTCGCTCAAAGAGGCCAGTTCATCGATGAATG
>RQOI01000651.1 GCA_003854995.1 Candidatus Zhuqueibacterota bacterium | reverse complement strand
TCATGCTGCGCGCGGCAGAGCATGTTCATAGAGAGACGCAGCAAAAAAAACTCTGTCTCGCCGGCGGTGTGGCGCTCAACTGCGTCGGCAACGGCCGGTTGCTGCGCGAGAGTTCCTTCGAGGACATCTGGATTCAGCCGGCCGCCGGTGACGCCGGCGGCGCCATTGGCGCAGCCCTGTTCGCTTGGCATCAGGTCGAAGGCAATATTCGCCGGGCCAACGGCAGAGACAGCCAGTCCGCCTCGCTGCTGGGTCCCGAATTCGACAATGACGCCATCCGGCGCTTCCTCGAGGAGAAGGCCATCCCCTTTGTGGATCTCTCTGACAGCGAGCTGATCGATAAAACAGCGGAGCTGATGACAGAAGAAAATGTCATCGGCTGGTTTCAGGGCCGCATGGAATTTGGCCCGCGCGCGCTCGGCGGCCGTTCCATCATCGGCGACGCGCGCTCCCCGCACATGCAATCGCGCATGAATTTAAAGATAAAATATCGCGAGAGTTTTCGTCCTTTCGCCCCGACGGTCTTGCAGGAACGCGTCGCCGATTACTTTGACATCGACCGCGCAAGTCCCTATATGTTGCTCGTCGCCACTGTCAAAAAAGAGAAACGCCGGCGCATGTCCGAGGATGAGGAGCGATTGTGGGGCATTGACAAGCTCAATGTCGTTCGTTCAAAAGTGCCGGCCATCACGCACGTCGATTATTCGGCTCGCCTGCAGACCGTGTCAAAAGAGGAAAATGGCCGTTACTATCAGCTCATCAAAAGATTTGCCGAAAAGACCGGTTGTCCGGTCATCATCAACACCTCGTTCAATGTTCGCGGCGAGCCCATCGTCTGCACGCCGCAGGATGCCTACACCTGTTTCATGCACACAGAAATGGATTATCTGGTGCTAGGCAACTTTATCCTCGACAAAAAAGAGCAAGCCCGTTTTGCGGACAACAGTGACTGGAAAAAGCAATATGAGCTTGATTAGCGACGTTCGCAGCGGCCTGGCGCGCCTGGATCACTCTCGCCGCGGTCTGAAAAAATTTGGTCTCACCATGGCCATCATGCTGGGCCTGTTGGCGACGCTGCTCTTTATTTTCAGCAGCCGGCCCCAGCGCGCCTGGTGGTTGGCCGGCATCGCTGTCCTGTTGCTGGGACTCGCGTTGTCCTACCCGTCATCTCTCAATCCCCTGCATCGTCTCTGGATGGGACTCGCGCTCGTGCTTGGCTATTTCATGTCGCGAATCCTGCTGACCATCCTCTTTTATTTCATCATCACGCCCATTGGCCTGATCATGCGCCTGGCCGGAAAAGATATTCTCAATGAAAGAATAGAGCCGGATCGACAGAGCTACTGGATCGTGCGTCCCAAAACAGAGACATCTCCGGATCGCTATGAAAAATTATTCTGATCCCGCGCGTTTGTCTTTCACTTATCCACAGCTGCATCTGAACAAATGGAAAAAAGCGCTGTAAAAGTTGTCAATTGAATGTGGATGAAAGCCAAGTTGTCCAGGGAAGCGCAGCCATTTTTCAACAATGGTGAGAATCACTCCCGTTATCCACCGCTATTTCACATACCATTGTGGATATCCAAAAAACTGGACGACATTGTTTTCATTATCATTAGATTATCATTTTGATCTCTAAAAGATCTTATCAACATATCCACAGCCTCTACTACAATAATCTTTTTAAATAAATATTAATATATTATAATAGTTGTAACCCTTTTGATATCTCATCGTACTAATTTTGAAGCAAAAATTAAAGTCATTTTAAGGAGACTCGCATGAGATCCATGAGCAGAAGATCTTTTCTCAACACCTCTGTTGCTGTCGGATCGGCTGCCGCAATCAGCAGGATTATTCCTGGCGCATGGGTGCAGTCGGCGCGTGCGGCAACGCTCGGATTCTTTGAATCAGAGTTTGGCATGAGCGATGAACTGTGCAAAAAAGCTTTGGATAAGGCGCTGTCCAAAGGCGGTGATTTTGCCGATATCTACTTTGAGCACACCATCTCGAATTGGGTGAGTCTGGAGGACGGCAAGGTTGACCGCGCCTATGGCAGCGTCGATCTGGGCGTGGGCATCCGAACCGTCAAGGGGGAGCAGACCGGATATGGTTTCACCCAGGAATTGACCGAAGAATCGATTCTCGCTGCAGCTGCGACGGCAGCGACAATCGCTGACGGCGCGCCAACTGCCGCGGCAAAAAGTTTTCTCAGACTCGAGACGGAAAACTATTACCCTCTCGAAACTCTCTTCAGCGACATCTCGCTCGCTGCCAAACTTCCGCTGGTGAAAAGCGTGAATGAAAAATGCTTTTCCCTGTCCAATCTGATCATCAAGGTGAACGCCACTATGCACGATCAACAAAAGCGGATCATGATCGTGACAAGTGACGGAAGCAAAGCTCAGGACCTCATTCCGCGCAGCTATCTGTCCGCTTCGGTGGTGGCGGAAAAAGACGGCCGGCAGGAGCGCGCCGGCTGGAATTTTGGCGGCAGACAGGAATTTTCCTATTTCAACGCGGCCGTCATCGATCGCCTGGCGGAAGAGGTCGTCCGCCGCGCCGTCATTTTGTTCGAGGCCGAGCAGCCGCCCGCCGGCGAAATGCCGGTGGTCCTTGGCCCTGGCGTGACCGGCATCCTGCTGCACGAAGCGATCGGCCATGGCATGGAAGCTGATTTCAACCGCAAGGGCATCTCGACCTATTCGACGATGATCGGCAAAAAGGTGGCAGAGCCGTTTGTCAATATCATCGACGAAGGCATAACGCCGCGACAACTCGGTTCGGTCAATGTCGATGATGAGGGTGTACCGGGCCAGGCGACCATGCTGGTGGAAAACGGCATCCTGACCAGCTATCTGCACGACCGAATATCGGCGAAACATTATGGCGTCAAACCGACCGGCAACGGCCGGCGACAGAGCTATCAGCATTATCCCATCCCGCGAATGAGAAACACTTATATGCTCGCCGGCAAGAGCACGCCGGAAGAGGTCATAAAGTCGGTCAAAAAGGGCATATATGTAGAAGACATCAGCAACGGTCAGGTCAAAATCGGCGAGGGAGATTTCGCCTTTTATGTGTCGCAGGGCAAGATGATTGAAGAGGGTGCGCTCACCAGACCTGTCAAAGACATCAACATCATGGGCAACGGTCCGAAAATGCTGCAAAACGTGACTATGGTGGCCAATGATCTCAAGCTGCACGAAGGCGGCACCGGCGCGTGCGGCAAAGACGGACAATCGATGCCGGTCTCATTTGGCCTGCCCACCTGTCTGGTGAAATCCATGACCGTCGGCGGCGTGCAAAAGCAAGGAGCGTGATCATGAGCAAAGAGATGAATTTATGTGAGTTTGTCTTGGAGACGGCCAAGATCGCCGGCGCAGATGACTGCCGGGTTGCCTTTTCAAAAAACCGCTTCGTCGAAGTGCAATATCGCCAGCACAAGCCGGAGACCGTGAAAGAGGCTGCGACATTGGGCGTCGATATTGATATTTATGTGAACGGTCGTTATTCTTCGCAAAGCACGGCGGATGTGCGAACAGAGGCATTGCAGGCCTTTATTGCGAATGCCGTAGAGACGACGAAACTTTTGGAAGAAGATGCATACCGAAGTCTGCCTGATCCCAGCTATTACAGAGGCCGTGCTGCTATTGATCTGCAGTTATTCGATGCCGGATATGAAAAAATTACGCCGGAACTGCGGCACAGCATGGCAAAAGAGCTGGAGGCCGCCTGTCTCGATGCCGGCGGCGACAAGGCCATTTCTGTCACGTCGCAGGTCTATGATGAATTTCAAGAAGAAAAAATTCTGACGACCAATGGTTTTGCCGGCGAAACGCAATCGACGGTTTGCTTTGCCTTTGCCGAAATGACGGCGCAAGACGAGGGTGATCGTCGTCCGAACGGCTATCACTATGCCGTGGATCGCTCTTTGAAAAAATTGCCCGATTGCCGGGAAATCGGCAAAAAAGCGGCTGCAAGGACTATGGAGCTGATGGGCGGAAAAAAATTGCCGACCGAGACGCTGCCCGTCATCATTGAGAATCGCGTTGCCGCAAATGTCCTGAATGGATTTGTCTCGGCCATGAGTGGCAATGCGTTGCAGCAAAAACGCTCGTTCCTGCTCGATAAAAAAGGAGCTCACGTCGGCAGTGATCTTTTCACGCTCATCGATGATCCTCACATCATCGGCGGCCTCGGCAGTCGCTTATATGACGGCGATGGCTTTGCAACGAAAAAGCGAACCATGATTGAAAACGGCGTTTTGCAGGAGTATTTTATCGACTGGTATCGCAGTCGCAAGCTGGGCGTGCAGCCAACCACGGGCGGCACATCCAACCTGATTTTGCCGCCCGGCAAACGCTCTGTTCAGGAGATCATGCGAGATCTGGGACGCGGCATTCTGATCAATGGTTTTATCGGCGGCAATTCCAATTCGAATACCGGCGATTTCTCTATCGGCATCACCGGCACCCTGTTCGAAAATGGCGAGCTGACGCAGGCGGTGGCGGAGATGAATATTGCTGACAATCATCTCGAATTCTGGAAAAAGCTGGCCGATCTGGCGAATGATTCGTGGACCTACAGCAGCTGGCGAATGCCGAGTTTGGTGTTTATGGACGTGGTGGTGTCGGGAGTTTGAGAGATTATATTTCGGATTCATAAGACCGCAAATTTTCACAGATGAGTCAATATCTATGTTGTTTGCGGTCTTTGCAAAGATAATATTAAACTAGGCCAGTGAGTTAGCTAAATATTTTTGCAAGTTCACTAATCTTGTTCAACGATACAACACTGACTTTTTTGTCAAGAGGGTACTCTTCATCAACAGGCGCGACAATAAACGCAGAATTGGGTTCGAGTTGCTTGATTGAATTCCAAAAACCCTTTGTCAATTCCGGTGCTTTCGTTGCAATACATTCAAATACAAGACGCTTTTTACCTTTTTCCAGTACAAGGTCCAATTCGGTGCCATCACTCGTGCGATAGAAAGTGGGAGTCCAGCGAGGAAAACTAGTGATAATATTCTCAACAACTGCACCCTCCCAAGATGCACCGTATAGATGATGTCCCATCAAGTCCTCGAACGATTCCAGGCCAAGCAATGCGTGTAGTATGCCGGAATCACGAATATACAACTTTGGTGAGCGTATAAGCCGTTTTTTAGGGTTGCCGGAAAAAGGTGAGAGCAAACGGATCATAAATGTATGTGACAATAGATCAAGATAGGCTCGAATTGTCGTGTGGCTAACGCCGAGTGATTGTCCTAGATTGGACAGGTTAGCAACCTGCCCGTGCATGTGTGAACACATTCTCCAGAGTCGGCGTAATGTTTCGGCCGGAATTTGAAATCCAAGTTGTGGAATATGTCGTTCCAAAAATGTTTGAATAAAATTTTCACGCCAGACAAATGAGACGATTTTTCTGGAGTTCAAAGTAGACGTCTGGATTGGTCAATTTCTGTCTGTCTGCAGCTGATTCCAAATCCAGATAAACCGCTTCTTTCCAACCAGCGACAATTTTTTTTGCCAAGGTTGATTTGCCAACTTGGCGCGGTCCCAATATCGCGACCGCTGGAAATTTCTGCAGATAGGCAATTATCTTTTTGGTTATAGTACGTTCGATATAATGCTGTGACATCCTTTTCACCTTTTGCACTAACATAAGAAAAAGTAATCCGATTGTCAATAATTATCTCTGTAATTTGTTTAAATAACTTTCAAATTACAGAATAAGGGAAAGAGTTAAATATCGAGTTTTTAATGCATAATAATCAGCAGGCAAACAAGGTATCCACAATTTACTCCTGGCATTCCGACCCTGCCATATGATCCCCAAATCAATCAACACGCACAATCTTTTGCTGTCGACACTCCTCACCAGCCCTCAACCGCAAAAAATAAACCCCACTCGCAACAGCCTTGTCCCCATCATTCAATCCATCCCATGAAAAGGAATGCTGCCCCGCTGCTATCCTGCCCGCTATAATGGTTTTGACTCTCCGTCCGCGCACATCAAATACGCTCAGTTGCACATCTTGCTCTTTTCCGATGTAAAATTCTATAGTTGTCTCGGCGTTGCAAGGATTCGGATAGGCGTTTCGCATGACAATTCTGTCAGATTCAGTCTTTTGCGCCACACCACTCACTGTTTCGAACAGTGCCGTAATCAAGACATCAGCATGGGGTATTACGGAAACTGGAGATTCTTTCGCATCGATTCCACGCCAGCCGATGA
>RQOI01000147.1 GCA_003854995.1 Candidatus Zhuqueibacterota bacterium | reverse complement strand
GGACAGCGGATGTCGCATGTTCGCAGCATCTCGATATCCCGGTCTTGCGCCGCAATATTATCGATCATGCTGCCTTCGGTCAGCAGCAGATAACGTTTTGCCGCATGTTTCCGCACAAAGCGAATCATGGCTGAGGTGCTGCCGCAAAAATCGGCGGCAGCAGCGACTTCCGGTCGACACTCCGGGTGCGCCAGGATCAGCGCATCCGGGAACTGGGCGCGGGCCGTTCGGATATGGCGCAGCGTGAACTGCTCGTGCACTTCGCATCGCCCCTTCCAGCCGATGATCGTGTACTGCAGATCCGCAGTCCGTTTTTGCAGGTCACGCGGATTCCGGATCGGAAAGATGACGTTCAGGCCGGTGTCCCTGGCGATATTGGCGGCCATATACTCATCGGGGAGAAACAGAATGGTGTCGCTGTTGAGCGATTCGACGACAGCGGTCGAGTTGCCGGAGGTGCAGCAGATATCGCTCTCCGCCTTGACATCGGCATAGCTGTTCACATAGGTGACGACCGGCACGCCCGGATACTGTTTTTTCAGCTTGCGCACGTCCGCCGCGGTGATGCTCTCTGCCAGCGAACAGCCGGCTCTGAGAGAGGGAACGAGGACCGTCTTCTCCGGGCTCAAGATCTTGGCGGTCTCGCCCATGAACCACACGCCGCAAAAGACGATCACATCCTTGTCCGTGGCCGCTGCTCGCCGCGCCAGCTCTAGAGAATCGCCGACATAGTCGGCTACGGAAAAATAGAGCGCCGGCTCCATGTAATTATGTCCCAAAATGACGGCATTCTTTTCTCGCTTTAGCTGATTTATGGCAAACGCCAATTCTGCCTTTTGTCGCAGCTCGGCGGGTGGAACAATGTCGCGCAGCTTTTCGGACAATTTGGCAAAAGTGGCGGCGACGGTCTTTTCTTCGATTGGCATGTGCTCCTCAAAATTTGTTAAAAATACTAAAGCTCGGTCAAAAAATCAAGTTGACATTCATCTCGGGTCGATCATGCGCAACAGGAGGTCGAAAAGACAAAAATAAGGTTTGTCAAATATAGCGCGGATTATTCAGAAAAACCTCACACAAGACCCTAAGACACAAAGAAACAAAGGCTTAACAATGAGTCAGCAGAATAACAAGTTTTTAAAGCTATCTTTTCACAGTGTCTAACCATAATAAAATCAATCTTGGTATCTTTGTGTCTTTGTGATTTGGTGTTGATTTTTTATCTTCCTTGGCAATAACTAACCTTTTAGCAGCCGGAACGCAAAAGACTTGCTTTTCATTTCAAACTGTTCTATCTTTTCTTCGCTTGTGAGTGAAATTTGCATCGCCCGCCTGGCCACGTTCGGACTTTATTTTCATACAGGTTGCAAGGCAGTTGAAAAATGTCAGTTGATAAATTACAGGGTTTGAAAGAGAGCGTGCAGCTCGAGCTGCACGAAGGCCTGCTGCCGTTCTGGCAGACGCAGGTGATCGATTATCAGAATGGCGGTTTCATTGGCCGCATGGCGAGCGATCGCAGCATCGATCGGCGCGCCGTCAAGGGTCTGATTCTCAACACGCGTCTGCTCTGGACCTATTCGGCGATCTATCGATATGCGCGCGAGGATTCATTCAAGACGCTCGCCCGGCGCGCGTTCGACTATCTTGTCGACAAATTCATCGATCCGGAATTTGGCGGCGCCTACTGGTTTCTCGACGCCCAGGGCACTCCGGTTGACGTTAAGAAGAGAATCTATGGCCAGGCATTCTTCATCTATGCGCTCGCCGAATTCTATCGCATGACCGAAGAAAAGCACGCGCTCGATCTGGCCTGCCGTTTATACGAGGTGATCGAGGGGAATGCCCTGGACCGCAATTACGGCGGCTATTTTGAGACATTCGAACGCAACTGGAGTGTGACCGAAGAGCTCCGCTTGAGCCCGGTCGATATGAATGAAAAAAAATCGATGAACACCCATCTGCACCTCCTCGAGGCTTACACGAACCTCTATCGCGTCTGGAAGACAAAACAGCTCGAACAAAAGATAGTCGATCTGCTCAAGCTGTTCCTCGGCCACATCATCAATCAGCAAACCTGGCACTTTCACCTCTTTTTTGACGAGCAATGGACGCCAAAATCAGAACGCATCTCTTTTGGCCATGACATTGAAGGCAGCTGGCTGCTGGTCGAAGCGGCGACGGTCATCCAGGCAGAGCTGTTGGCAAGAGTCAGGGATGTCTCCCTCGACATGGCGCGGCGGGTGCTGAAAGAGGGCGTCGATCGCGATGGCGGACTCTTGTATGAAGCGGATCCGTCGGGCATCATCGATGCGGACAAGCACTGGTGGCCGCAGGCAGAGGCGGTCGTCGGTTTTCTGCACGCCTATCAACTCTCGGGCGATGAGGGCTTTATAAGGGCCGCCATCAAGACATGGAGTTTCATCGAAAAACACATCATCGATAAAAAGAATGGCGACTGGTTCTGGCGCGTCTCCAAAGAGCGCAAACCCTACAAGGATGATCCCAAGGTGTCAGAATGGAAGAGCGCCTACCACAGCTGTCGTGCTTGCCTGGAGATCATCGACCGAATTGATCAAATAACCGCAACGGAAAAGGTAGAGATGTGATGGATCGAGCGACATTTACAAAGCGCGTGCAAGAGCTCTTTCGGCAACAGAAAAAATTCATCGAATGCCCGAACCTCAAACTGGAGTCGAAGAACGGCATCTATCATCGTTACAAATACCCGATCCTCGAGGCCGAGCATGCGCCGATCTTTTGGCGCTACGATCTGAACTATGCGACCAATCCCCATCTGCTCGAACGCCTCGGCATCAACTGCGTCTTCAACTCCGGCGCCATCTATCTGGACAAATTCTACATCATGGCGCGCGTCGAAGGTCTGGATAGAAAATCGTTCTTCGCCGTGGCCGAGAGCAGCACGGGCGTCGACAATTTCAGATTCTGGGACCATCCGGTGGTGATGCCTGAGACCGAAGATCCGGACGTCAATGTCTATGACATGCGCCTGACGCAGCACGAGGACGGCTGGATTTACGGCGTCTTTTGCACCGAGCGCAAAGATCCGCAGGCGGCAAAAGGGGATCTGTCGTCGGCCACGGCGCAAGGCGGCATCGCGCGCAGCCGCGATCTCGTCACCTGGGAGCGCCTGCCCGATTTCCGTTCCCGTTCGCCGCAGCAGCGCAACCTGGTGCTGCATCCAGAATTTGTCGATGGCAAATACGCCTTTTACACCCGACCGCAGGACGGTTTCATCGATGCCGGTTCCGGCGGCGGCATTGGCTGGGGTTTGTCGGAAAGCATGAATCCGGCGATCATTGAGGATGAAATCATCGTCGATGACCGCCAGTACCACACCATCAAGGAAGTGAAAAACGGCCTGGGACCAGCCCCGTTAAAGACCGAGCACGGCTGGCTGCATCTGGCGCACGGCGTGCGCGGCACGGCCGCGGGATTGCGTTACACGCTCTACCTGTTCATGACCGCGCTCGACGAGCCCTGGCGCCAGATCTACGCGCCCGGCGGCTATTTCATCGCGCCCGAGGGCGATGAACGGATCGGCGATGTCGCCAACGTCACATTTTCCAATGGCTGGGTGCGGCGCGGCGACGAGGTTTTTATCTATTACGCCTCCTCAGACACGCGCCAACATGTGGCGACATCGACAATCGACAAACTGGTCGACTATTGCATGCGCACGCCCGCTGACGCGGGACGGTCGTACGCGTGCGTGCAGCAGCGGATAGAGTTGATCGAGGGGAACCTGCAAGTGATGCGGGAACTGGGGATATAATCGAGCCGGCCATTCGATTTTTTACATGCCAATGACCTCGTTTGTGCGGACGATTTAATCCTGGTCACACATTCGTGCGCATGGCCGACAACTGGTGCGCAATCAATCCCAGCAGGAGCGTCAGGACGGCCACGGTGATCAGCAGGCCGGCGCCGACCGAGACGCCATTGCCGATGAGTAAAATGGGAATGCCCCATATCAGACCGGCCAGACCGAAAAACAGCGCCGTGGGCAAAAATATTCGCATCGGATTGAACAGGACGATGATGTTGATGATGCCGTTGGCCGTCTCTATCGCGGTGCGCAGATTGATGGTGCTCTTGCCGGCGCGCCGTTGCTCGATTTTAATCGGCACCTCATGCACCAGATTTTTCTTGAAAACAAACGTCAGCGTCATGATATCGCTGAAAGACATGCCGTCCGGATAGAGCGGCAGATAGCGCTGGGCGATGTCGGTGCGAAAGATCTTCATCCCGGAATTAATATCGTGCACTGGAACCTGCATGAGTATCTTGGCGATCAGCCGGATCAGGAACTTGCCGAGACCGCGCCAGCTGCTCGCCGACTTTTGCCCTTTGCGCGAACCGATGATCATGTCGCTGTCCAGAATTTTGATCTGCTCGAACAGGTTCAGGACATCCACCAGTCGATGCTGACCGTCAATGTCAAGCGTTATCGTATATTCTGTTGTGCACAGCTGCAAGCCCGTCTTCAAGGCTGCGCCATACCCTTTGTTCAGCTTGTGGTGCGCGATCGTGATCAGATCTGACGCCGCAAACCGGGCCAGCTCGGACCTGGAATTGTCGATGGAGCCATCATTGACAATGATGACCTTGAAATTGTGAGCCCTGGCAAAAGCCTCTATCTCAGGCAACACGACGGGAATATTTTCATCTTCGTTATAGCACGGCAAAAGAAGTGTAAGTAGGGGTTTGTTCATCATGCTCTATACTCTCTTCATTTTTTAGCCATTACAAGTGAGCATCTTTGGTTTTTCGGTTCAGTTCAAATATACGTCGACAGGCCATCTCTGCGGATTTCATTTTTGTTCTGCAGATGCTCCTGCTATCCCTCAAGCGTCATCCTCTTGGTCATCCTCTTCCCATTCGTCTTCGAATGGAGCCTCTTTTCCTCGCTCGCGACAGAAATAGCTGGTGACGAACGCGGTCAGTCCGATGAGCAAAATGACGAATCTCAGGACGAGATTGACCTGCAATTTCCGCTCCAGGCCGGATATATCCGTGCCCGACGTCACCTCTTCGCCGGCGCCCGGCAAAACGAACTCGGCGTACTCTTCCGCTCTGAGCTCAAAGTCGGCCTGCACCATATCCGCTTTGAGCTTTTCGACAAAAAGCAGATGATGGGCGATGACAAATAAAAAAAGCACCAGTCCGATGATGATGAACGTTTTTTGTCTGTCATTCATAGGTATTTGAACAAATAAAAGACCGGAATACCGATCAGTACGGTGAAAATGGCGATCGCTGATTCGAACGGGCGCTCCAGCAGCGAGAGCGCCAGCATCATCAGGCCGACGACGATGTAAATGATCTGCACGACCGGAAATCCAGCGAGCCTGAGCGCGCTCTTGCTCTGTCGCAGTTTAAAGACGCCCGCCACAGCGAGAATCGGAAATAGGCCGAGTGAAAAGCCCATGTACGTCAAGATTTGATCGAATGTTCCGGATAACACCATGACGATTGAGATCAAGCCTTGCAGGACAATGGCTTTGGCCGGTACATTGAATTTCGGATGCACATCAGCGACAAATTTAAAAAAATAACCGTCTTTTGCCATAGAATAATAGACGCGCGGGCCAAGAATGATGAACGCGCTCAGAGACGAAAACAGGGCAAAGGCGATGAGCAGCGACACGATCCTCTCCATCGGTCCACCAAAAAGACGACCCATCGCCAGGCCGCCGATGGCGATGACGCCCTGCATGTCAGCCGGTGGCGCCGCGTAAACATAGAGCGCGTTGATGGCGAGATAGAGCAGCGCTACGATGCCGGCGCCGAGGAGCAGCGAGCGCGGCAGATTGCGGCCTGGATCTTTGATCTCGGAACCTATATAGACGGCCGCATTCCAGCCGCTATAGCCGAACATGATCCACATCAATGACAGGCCGAGCGTCTTCCAGCCGCTGAAATCGAGCGCAAATTCCCGACCCTGAACAAAATGGCCAGTTTCGCCATTTCCGAAAGCAAAACCTATGCCGATGAGCGCGAGCAGCAGCGCCAATTTGAGCCCGGTGAGCATATTTTGAACTTTGGCGCCGAACTCGAGGCCGCGGACGTGAATGAGAGTGAAGGAAGCGATGATCAAAATCGCCAGGATCTTTTTCATCATCTCCGGAGAGATGCCGCCGCAGGCCAGCAGCTGCGGACAGGCGCGCCCGACATATTCGCTGCAACCGATGGCGGACGCCGCGATGGGCGCGGAAAATCCGACGATGAACGACACCCAGCCGCTCAGAAATCCGACGAGCGGACTGTAGAGTCGCGACAGGAACAGATATTCTCCGCCGGCGTACGGCATGGCCGCGCCCAGCTCGCCATAGCTCAGCGCACCGCACAACGCGATCAGGCCGCCGGCGAACCACAGCGCCAGCATGACGAGCGGATTCTGCAAATCCGCCATCAACAGACCCGAGGTGGTGAATATGCCGGCGCCGATCATGTTGGCAATGACGATATTGGTGACCGGGAAAAGCCCGAGCCGGCGTTCGAGATGGTCAGAGTTCTGGCCGCTCACGGGCCGGCTCTTTTATAGCTGATGGAGAGCCCGCCCCCGCGCGAATCGATCGTCGTCTCATAATTCGGCAAGCTCTGCACATATTCAATGAACTCGCGTGTGCCGCCCCCTCGTCGTCCTGAGGAAACATTATGGGCCGTGAAGCAGCCACCGACCTCCAGTTTGGGCTCAATATC
>RQOI01000146.1 GCA_003854995.1 Candidatus Zhuqueibacterota bacterium | reverse complement strand
TGTGGAACTCGGCGTTCTCGGTGGTTATATTATGTATCTTCAATGTTACGCTTTTGTCATCGTGGCTACCGGCAACTGACCTTTTACACGGTGCAGTGAAACGTCAGTTTCTGATAAAGTCGATAAGAGATCAACACCAAGACGCGAAGACTCCGAATCGTCAAGGTGTCAAATCTGGCACATCAGAATGTCCGGCCATGAAAACTGAGGCGACATTGTCTTCATACCCTTTGCCCGCTCACTTTTTCTTTTTTCGAAATAGCAGCTGCAATGCTACGAGGGGACCTAACATGCCGGCGCTCACCTGCAGGCCAATATTGCCGATCATTTGGGCGCCAAGCTGATTTTCAAAAGGACTATCATTGATCAGATAGGTCCATGTCGCCGTTGGCGCTTTGAGGCCGTGTCCTTGCAGGTCAATGTCTCCATTTTTTATCGCGAGTGAGTTGAACAGAGTGAACAGTTCATCATCCAGCGCGTCCAGCAGCGCATCGAAAATCTGCACCGCCAGTTTTTGAAATTCGATATATGGATCGCGGCCGCCGAGACGTTTGAGATGAATGCCCTCCCGGATATCGGCGATCTCGGCGAGATAATTCGACCACGCTGCATCAATTTTGTGAAGGATAATCGTTCGACAAATAGACTGCAGTTTGTCATCGCCAAGCGTTGCGAGCACTGTGCTATAGTGCTCAGGCGCCTGCTGCATATTACAGCTCGCCGCATCATCGAGCAGAGCATCCATGCGGCGCTCGAACAGGATGACGCGCTGTTTTTCCAGCAGATCCGAATATTTGCACAGCGTCTTTTTGATCTCAAGATTTTGTCCGTCGCAGATACGCTGGATTCGCGCCACTTCCTGGCGTATGACAGGATGGTCAATTTCGTCATCCCCGACATCCACAAGCTGTTGCGGCAACAGCTCGCGCAGGCGATACTTGATCATCAAGTCATCCTGCAGACTGATGAAGAATCGCGACGCCCCCGGATCACCCTGTCGGCCCGCGCGGCCGCGCAACTGCTGATCGATGCGTTCTGACTCGTATCTGTTCGTGCCCAGCACATAGAGGCCGCCGAGCTCGACGACGCGCCGCTTTTCCGCTTCATCAGCGCCACCCAGCCGAATGTCTGTGCCGCGGCCGGCCATGTTCGTCGAAATGGTGACAGCGTCCAAGGCGCCAGCCTGGGCGATGATCTCGGCCTCGCGCGCATCGTGTTTTGCATTCAGAACCTGGCAGGGGATGCCACGCTCTTTCAGCGCTGTCGCGATGTGCGCGGATTCCTTCACACTGGACGTGCCGACCAGAACAGGACGATGGGACTGATGTACGCGTATGATTTCATCGAGCAAGGCGGACTGCTTTGTCTCTTTCGACGCAAAAATGACATCATCATGATCCTGGCGAATGCAAGGCACATTTGGCGGAATGACCGCAATATCAAGATTATAAAAGTTCTTGAATTCAATCTCGCTCGCCTGCGCTGTCGCCGTCATGCCGCAGAGTATCGGATAGAAGCGGATGTAGTGCTGCAGCGTGATCTGATTGAGGATATGGCCTTTGGATTGAATATCGATATTTTCTTTTGCTTCCAGGGCTGCTTGCAGGCCGTCCGGCCAGCGGCGTCCCTCAGCGATGCGACCGGTGAATTCGTCGACGAGCTCGATCTTGCCATCGCGAACGATGTAATCCACATCACTGTGCAGCAGATATTCGGCGTGCAACGCATTGTGCAGGCTTGTCAGGATATCGAGGTTCGCACTGGTGTACAAATTTTTGCAGTGCAGCAGCTTTTCCGCCAGCTTTTGACCGTGCTCAGTGAGATGAATGTTTCGAGCATAGTCATCCAGCTGGAAATCGACATCCGACTCCATGCGACGGGCGACATCGGCCATGACATAGGGATTGGCGACGCTTTCATCGGCAGAGCCGGCGATGACAAGCGGGATGCGCGCTTCATCGATGAGTATGGAATCAGCCTCGTCGACGATGGCGCAGTGGAATGGTCGATGGACAAGATCGCTCGCGTCATAGCAGAGGCTGTCGCGAAGATAATCAAATCCCGCTTCCTTGGCCGTGACATAGGTGACATCTGCGCCGTAGGCGCGCTGCCGTTCGCCGATGGTCATACCTTCTCCCACAAATCCGACGGTCAGTCCGAGAAATTCGTAAATCGGCCCCATCCACGTGGCGTCACGGCGCGCGAGATAGTCATTGAACGTGAGAATGTGCACGCCTTTGCCAGCGAGCGCATGCAGGAATGCCGGTAGGACTGCGGCCAGGGTCTTGCCCTCGCCGGTCGGCATCTCAGCCAGCTTGCCATCGAACATGGCTAGTCCGCCAAGAATCTGCACGTCAAAAGGCCGCATTTTGACGACGCGATGGGCGGCCTGACGATACAATGCGCCGGCGTGCACGAGCAGCTCGTCATGGCTCATCGTCCGAAGCTCTGCCCGCAATTGCCAGGCGCTAACTTTGAGCTGCGCATCCGATTGGATTGTATAGGATGGCTCGCGCTCAACGATGTCCTTCAAGGTGGCCTTGTAAAGGGAGAGGGTATAGTCGATAGTGCATCCATTCCATCGCTGCAAGGTGCGCCGGAAATGCTGTTTGAAAGATTCCATTGCTTAAAATAAGAAACCGCGGGCAGAGCTGCAACTCGTTTGTTCGATTCACTGGACGGCTGGCAATACTATTTTTTGGCTCTATGACGGTTCGAGTGGGCGATAATTTATTAAACCACAGAGGACGCCAAGATCACAGAGATATATAAAATAGAGTACTCATCAGCCCTTTT
>RQOI01000145.1 GCA_003854995.1 Candidatus Zhuqueibacterota bacterium | reverse complement strand
TTTTCACGAATTTAAAATGATTGATTTTCTCATTCGTGTATCATTCGTGATAATTCGCGTTCCTTTTATGGTCGCGGCTAGAGGTCGGGCCAAACTTTTCCGTTTCATCTCTGTCATTAATTTTTGAATTTGACACTTTTTCTGAGCTTATGAAGAAATCACTTTAAATAATTGATTGCGAACAAACCGCCGGCACGGAACAAGAGCCCCTAGTATCCGGCCACGTGTCCATCATTGCGAATCTCGGTGGCGCCGAAATAGACGCCGCGTTCCGCGTCAAATTTGATCGCCTGGTAGCCGCCATAAAACATGGCGCTGTTGCTCACCCGAACGCGATGGCCACGGTCGCGCAGTTGCTCAGCGACCTCGGCGTTGAAATAATCTTCCAGACCGACCTCTCCCCCATCCGCAGCACTTTTATCGCCGCGCGGCGTGCTCGATCCCTCGTGCGCCAGGCGCGGCGCGTCGCCGGCCTCCTGCAGGTCCATGTCGAAATCGATCATATTGATCAACACCTGCACCTGCCCCTGTGGCTGGAAATCGCCGCCCATGACGCCAAAGGCCATGTAGGGCGCGCCGTCGCGTGTGACAAATCCCGGGATGATGGTGTGAAACGGCCGTTTGCCCGGTTCGTAGACATTGGCATGCCCCTCCTGCAGGGTGAACAGCGCACCGCGATTTTGCAGCACAAAACCGAGGTCGTCCGGCGCCAGGGCAGAGCCAAAGCCGTAATAGTTGCTCTGGATGAGCGACACCATGTTGCCATTGTTGTCAGCCGTGCAAAGGTAAATGGTCTCGCCTTCGCTGATTTGTCCTGCCGAATAATCCGTGCCGGCGCGATGCATGTCGATGAGCTCGAATCGATGCGCCGCATATTCCTTGGAAATCAGCTCGTCGATCGGCACGGCGGCGAAATCTGTGTCCGCATAGAATCGGGCGCGATCCGCAAATACGAGTTTTTTCGCCTCAATGATTGCGTGCAGATGATCGACGCTGCCGAATCCAAAGGCCCTGAGATCAAATCGTTCCAGGATATTCAGCATCTGCAGCACAGCGATGCCCTGGCCGTTCGGCGGCAATTCCCACACGTCATAGCCGCGATACGAAGTGCTGAGCGGCGCCACCCATTCGGAGGTGTGCGCGGCGAGGTCGTCACAGGATAAAAAGCCGCCCATCTCCCTGACAAAAGCGTCGATCGTCCTGGCGATGTCGCCCCGATAAAAAGCATCGCGACCATTCGCCGCAATGTTCGCATAAGTGGCCGCCAAAGCGGGATTGCGAAACAGCTCGCCCTTTGCCGGCGCTGCGCCATGCACGCCATAGGTCGCGATAAAATTCGGCTGATCGCCATAGTTCCTGATGCCGTTCGCCCAATGCCCGGCGATGATCTCCGGCACCGGCGCGCCCTCCGCAGCATAATCGATTGCCGGCTGCAGGATAACCTGCATGGGCAGGACGCCAAACTTGTCGTGCAGTGTAAACCAGCCGTCTACGCAACCCGGCACAGACAGGGAGAGCGGCCCGCGCAGCGGAACTTGCTCGTAGCCATTCTCGCGGAAAAAATCTATAGTCAGAGATTTCGGCGACCGGCCGCTGGAGTTGAGGCCATGCAAACTCTTGGTCTTTGCGTCCCACACAATGGCGAACAGGTCGCCGCCAATGCCGCAGCTCATGGGTTCCAGCACGCCGAGGGCCGCATTCGCCGCAATGGCCGCATCGACGGCAGAGCCGCCCTGTTGCAGGATATCGATGGCGATCTGCGTCGCCAGCGGATGGCTTGTGGCCGCCATGCCGTTTCGGGCGATCACCTCGGAACGATACCTTTGCGCTGCTTGTGCCTGGAGATACGTGATGCAGATGAATAGAATCCCGGTTCTCATAATTGTCCGCATAGTACATATCCTTTTTAAATTTGCGACTGAATATAGCGTGTCAACTGGATGCCAGTTCTAGCATACGCTTCACAGCCGGATTGGGATGAGTGATATCCGCCGCGGATCGGATGGTCACGGTTGGAATGGCGCCATGATCCAGATGCATTCTCATCCTCAGCTCTTCATTCGCGGTACGTCCGCTCAGGCCGGAATAGCCAATAGTGCGACAGAGTTTGCCAAAAAGCCTTTCATTCAGATTGCATCCGCCTGTCCGATCAAGGCCTTGAATGGATTCCTGCCAGCTCTTGAACAGATGCGCCTGCGCGAATGATTGGCCCTGCATGGTGATCTCGTTCAAGCCTTCGCCGCCGACGACCAGGCCCTCTCCGAGCTCGGCCACATGACGGATCAATTTTCGCATGCCTTATCAACGGCATTGAAATGGGGCAGCAGATGAAATCCCATGTCCTGACCTTGCCTGATGAATGCCCTGGCTGCGTCGCTAGTGATATAGTTCGGATAATTCTCATCGTAAGGATCTGTGCGCCAGTTGGGGATATGCAAAAGGACCCTGCCGGGATCGAGCTTTTTAGCAATCGCGCGCAGCACATCTACATCGGTGGGACACCAGCTCACGGCAAAGGATATGTCGCGAATCCACGGTCGCCGGCGGCGCTCTTCGTCGTCCAGCTGATAGGCACGCCACAGCCACTGGCGATAGTGCTCTGCCGGAACTGTCCAGTCGTCTTCAAATACGTTCAAACGCCACACCACTCCGCCAGCGCTTTTATTCTCATCGATCGGGCCATAGGCTTCCGAGTCAAATCCGAGACAGGTTGCTTCCGTCGGCGCACCGACGTGCAGCGCCTTGTAGCGAAAGTGCTCATCCTGCGTATGCAGCCAAAATCCACCTTTTTGCGACTGCAGGATGACCAGGCCGGCTTCCCAGTACATCGGCCAAGGCCAGTGGGTATTTTTTATGAGAGGATCATCGATTTTGAGTTTGATCCCTTGAAAGAATGGCGCCACCAGCTCGAGGTCAGTGCGAAAGCCATGCATGTTCCAGCGACAGGCGCGCACGCCGGGGCGCGAAGAGAAGGCGGACGGCTCGATCAACAGATCGCCGGATTGCGCATCGACAGAAACAGTGATGATGCCATCGCCGTCCCAGCTGTGAAAAGTGATTTCCGCGCGCGTTGCTGAGAGCGCTGTCGTCACACTGTTGCCGAATTTGCTCGCATCGATTGGCACAGCTTGATCATTGCTGTAGATGAGCTGCAATGCGGCGGTTTCACTGACATCAACGTGCGGCAAAAAAGATTCACCCGTTCGTTTGCTCTGCAGTGTCGTGATAAAGCCCTTGTCGATGACGGCCGATAGCGTGTGCGTCTCCGCATAGATCTTTTCATCTTGCACCTGCAAAGATGCATATTTTTCCTCGGCTGCTTTTGCGGGCGCTGCTTTG
>RQOI01000144.1 GCA_003854995.1 Candidatus Zhuqueibacterota bacterium | reverse complement strand
TGGAACTGCGGAATGCGCAGATCTTCGGCAAGTTCACAGATGCGCTGGGCAATCAAGCGGCCAGTCTCAGCGCGACAGAGACCATCGTGTTCAGCCAGGTGCCGAGCCCCATATCATTGCTTGAACCATCAAACGGTGGCGCGAGCACGCCGTCGCTGGCACTGCGATGGACAGTGAACAATGATCTGGATTTTGCATTTTATCAACTGTATCGTTCGGTGAACACTTTCGTCAGCTTGAGTTCGACCCTGGTGACAGAAATTACCGATCCCAGCACAGTGCGGTATGTCGACAGCAAGCTCGATCCCTCCACTCTGTATTATTATCGTATTTATGCATTCGATAAAGCCGGCAACTATTCAGCCAGCAATGTCGTCTCGGCAATGAGTCCGCCGAATAATCCGCCAAAACCGGTGATGCTGTCGCAGGCGATCAATGACGACTCGACGTCGCTCACCCTCACGTGGTCGCCGAGTACGGCGGAAGACTTTGCCAATTATCAGCTCTATCGCTCACTGAACGAAACCGTCGACACGCTGTTCGCGCCGATTCGCATCATCAGCGAAATCGCTGAAACACAGTTCCAGGACAGGAGCGTCGTGCGCAAAACCGACTATTACTATCAGATATTCGTCACCGATGTCTATGGACTCAAATCAGGAAGTAACATCGTCAAAGGACGGATTGAATGAATCACGAATCGTCAGCTTTAACAGGGTATAAAAGCATCATGGGCTATCAGAAATTTGCATACGTTTTGACCTGCACCCTCCTCGCGCTCCTGATTTTCATCGATCCGGGCCATTCGCAGTCCTCCGCATCCGACGGTGAATATGTCATTGGTCCAGGAGATTTGCTGACCATCAATTTTTGGCAAAAGCCTGAATTCAATGTCGAAGCTCGGGTTTCGGCTTCTGGAACCATCGAGATTCCACTCATTGGTTCGCTTATGGTCGACGGCCTGACGCCAACCCAGCTCCGGGATACGATCGAAGGACGCATCTCGTTGCTGGATGTCAAAGTGACTCAGGTGTCCGTCAATGTCAAAGAGTATGGCAGCAAGGTCGTCTATGTGACAGGCGGCGTTTTGACGCCGGGTAAGTATAATTTTGAAGCTATACCAAACATCTGGCAGATCGTTCTTGAAGCCGGCGGTCCCACGACAACGGCGCAATTGGATAATGTCGCCGTCGTACGCAGTGGCAAAGATGAAAAGGGACAGATCATTTACGTTGATCTCGCGCGCGCTCTGGAAGCCGGCGATCTCTCCTCCTTGCCTGAGATTCACCCTGGCGATACGATCAATATCTCATCGACTGAGAACGCCGGGAAAGGCGCCGGGCAAGCGGCGACTGTCTCCTCGCCCCTGCAACAGCGGTCGGTGATCTATGTATGGGGAGCAGTGACGACTCCGGGCACGTTCAGCGTGCAAAAGAACATGGATTTGCTGGAAGCCATCATCATGGCCGGCGGTCCTTCTGAAAAAGCTGATTTGAAGCAGGTGCGTCTCTACTTTCGTGGTGTGCAGCAAGCGGAGGTCGCCATCATTGACATGAATAAATACATCAGCAGAGCCTATCCGCTGCCGTTGCAGGTTCATTCAGGCGATGCCATTTATGTTCCACAAAAGGAAAGCGCTTTTCTCTCAACCTTGAGCACGCTCTTGTCAACTCTGCTCTATGTCGGCACGACGATAGTGGTCTCTACATTTATATAATGCTAAAACTATGGCACATGTCATGAACGATAGTAACAAAAACGGAGCACAGCTTGTAAAGTCAGTCAATTCAACCCCGCAGATTGATCTGATGGAGTATTGGCTCAAACTGTGGCGTCGAAAGTGGATGCTCATCGGCATCACGTCGGTGATCACGCTGGCTGCTGCTGTCTTTGCCATGCTGTCCATCAAGCCTGTTTACGAGGTCGGCGCGACAATCGCCATTGAGTCAAATACGCTGTTGAATTCGTCACTTGGCGGCCTGACCGGTAGGACGAGAGATCTGGATTATCAACTCCGTCGTGAGCAATTGCTGCGCAAAGTTGTCAGCCCTGATTATCTGAACAAAATTGCTGATAAATTCAATTTGCATGAACATCCGAGAATTCTTGCTGATGCGCAGAGCTATATGGGCAGCGCTTCGTGGATAACTCGTGAAGATGCCATGCAGAGAGCGATCCTCTCGTATCTGCGAGCAAAGTATAATGTGTCGGTGTCGAATCGTGCGGATCAATTTCATGTTGCCGTGCAAGACACATCCCCGATTATCGCGTATGAGATGGTTGAGTTCATGACCAACCTGTTTGTCCAGACATCTCGCCAAAGCGACATCAGGGGCATCGAAGACGTCAAACAATTCAGCGCTGAGCAGCTGGCTGTTTATAAGCGAAAGCTGGATCAGGCCGAAGAAAAGTTGCGCGAATTCAACGAACGAACGGCAACTGAAAGCGCGAAGGGGATCGCTATTTCGGGTGAGACGCTCGTCCAATTGAAAAATCAAAAGGAAGAGACCCAAGATAACCTGGAGCAGCGCGTTCAGCGCTTGGCGCTGCTGGAAAATCGGATACCTAAAAACGTCAGCGAAAAACTTGCTGCTGAATTACAGGAGCTGGAGCCGCTGAAGCTCAAGGTACAGGAGAAAAAGAGCGATTATGAGCGGATATTGTCCAGCGGCAACAGCGGCGGCAGCGCCGAAATGCAGCTGAACAATGAGTTGAATTTGCTCAGGCTTGAGAGCAATCGGATCATCAACCGAGCGATTGATGTCACGTTTCCAAAGTATAACGCGGAACAGCGCAACACCCTATTCGAATATACGCTGGGCAATTTCGATCTGCTGATTCTGAAGAGCCGACTCGATGTAATCTCCAAGGTGCTGAACAGCACCATAAAATCAGCGGCTGCACAGCCGGCGATCAATCTGGAGCGGCAAAAGCTGGAAGATGAGTACGAACAGCATCGTCGGACCTACAGGGCTTTTTTGGAAAATTCGCGCGGCACACAAATACAGGAGGCCATTCAAAACACCGAGGCAGAGTTTAAATATCAGATCATTGTGCCGCCGCAAATGCCGATCTATCCGGTGCGCGGCAGCAAAAAGATATTCGTCCTCATCGCATTTGCAGTCAGCGTCGCCCTCGGCGTCGGATTGGTCATCATCCTCGAGTTCCTCAATCAGACGATTCGGTCGGAGAATGATGTGGAGAACCTGAACCTGACGATCCTCGGAACGATTCCCAAGATGAATCAGTCTTTTGAAGCGTTTTACAGAGAATTTCGCCAATCGAACAAGCTCCTCGGCAAGCCGAGCAATGGTCACTCTGACGCGGAAATCTCCTTTGCAGCCAAAGCCGATGGCGAGACGAGCCCTGCTGAAGATACGCAACTCGACGGTATGGGCCAGCTGGACTTTGGTCAATTGGATAATCTTGAATAGCTTATGATCAGTGAACAAATCGCAGTATGAAAAATGAATAAAATCTCGACAAAAAATATGAAGAAAAGAGCAGATTCGTTTCACGATTCTGCTGAGGCAGTGGAATTCAGGCGACTTGAACATCGCCTGTACAACAATGCCGAGTGGAAAAAGCGCAAAATTTTTATGGTGACGAGTGCCAATCTGGGCGAGGGCAAGAGCACTATCTCTTCTTTTCTATCGTTGACGCATGCCCATAATCGTCGGATCAAAACATTGCTTGTCGATTGTGATCTCCATCGACCGCGCATCAACAAGCTGTTCGATTTGCCGCAGGAAAATGGCTTGGCCGAATATTTTGAAAACAGGATCGGTGTGGAGGATCTTGTGCGAGACACCGCCATCCCCCTGCTGAAGATCATCACTGCGGGCAAATCCACCGAGAAAACCTCGGAGCTCATGGCGACGGCGCCGCTGCAGGCATTGATCAGTTCACTGCGCTCTCAGTTTGATATCATCATTCTCGACTCTCCGCCCATCATCCCGGTCAGTGATCCCCTCATCATCTCGGATGTCGTTGATGGCATTTATCTGGTGATGAAAGCGGGACACAGCAAGAAAAAAATGGTCAAGCACGCCATTGAAATGCTCGGCGAAAGAAGTGAAAAAATAGTGGGTGCGATCATCAATAATTCAATGAACGTGATGCCCTATTATTATAATTATAGCTACTATGGCAAAAAGTACAAACAGAGCAGCAAAGATGAAAAAGAAACGGCGACAGCAAAAGAAGCTAGCGTGTGAAGGTTTATCATGTTAAACGCCATTACAATTGATGTCGAAGAATGGTTTCACGTCTCCCGATTTCGAAAACAGATAAAACGTGACGAATGGCCGAATCTTGAATCAAGAGTGCTTCCCAGTGTGGCGCGCGTTTTAACCATATTGCAGAATTTCAATATCCGGGCTACATTTTTCATCCTTGGTTGGATTGCCGAACGCCATCCGGAAGTCGTGCGCATGATCGAGGAACGTGGTCATGATATCGGCACGCATGGATACGGGCATCAACTCGTCTATGATATGAGCCCGAAAGAATTCGAACAAGATCTGAGCCTGTCTTTGAAACTTTTACGCGATGTGGCGACAGTGCCCATTCACTCCTATCGCGCTCCCTCTTTTTCCATCAACTATAATAGTTTGTGGGCTTTTGAGATTTTAAAAGACCACGGCATTGATGTCGATTCCAGTCTTTTTCCGGTCAAGCACGATCTCTATGGCGGCATTCAATCACCCAAAGAATTTTTCTACGTCTCCTTGAACGGCAGCGGCAATCTGGTGGAATGCCCGCTGGCCACGCGCCGCGTGGCTGATCGATCCTTTCCGATTGCCGGCGGCGGATATTTGCGAATGTTCCCGCTCTGGTTTCTGGAGAAAAGCATCAAAGTCATCAATGACGCGGGCAGGCCCGCTGTCATCTATTTTCATCCCTGGGAAATTGATCAGTTTCAGCCGCGCGTCCCGGCAAAGATGATGGATCGATTTCTGCACTATAACAATATTGACCAGACTGAAGAAAAACTGTGCGCTCTGCTGGCGAAATTTCCGTTCTCAAAGCTTCAGGACGTCATTGACAAAACCACCATTGATAAAACATGGCCAGAGTGGTAGAGCTCACCCATTCCCCTGTCAGATAGATCATGAACATTCACACACTCACACCCTGCGATGCAGATCGCTGGAATTCTTTTGTCGATTCGAGCCCTGCAGCTACTTTTTTTCACCGAACAGAGTGGAAAGAAATCATTGAACGAACCTTTAACTTTGCGAGTCTTTACCTCTTTGCCGAAAAGGATGCGGTGATTCAGGGTGTCTTGCCGCTTTTTCATGTCAAGGGGCTCTTCTCGGGCAATGCGCTGATCTCGACCCCCTTTGCCGTCTATGGAGGCATACTGGCAGCGACGACGGTCGCGCGCGATGCGCTTTACGCTGCCTGCAAGGAAAAGGCGGAACGCCTCGGCGCTGAATTTGTGGAATTACGCCATTTCACCCCAATAGATATCCCGGAATTGACAACCAGGGATTCTTTATACGTCACGTTTGTCAAAGAAATGCCGGAGCGCGTTCAAGATATCTATGAACAGCTGCCAAAAGAAGCGCGACGCATGGTTCGCAAGGGTCGCAGCAATGGCCTGACGACTAGAATGGATCGAGACGACGTTGATACTTTTTATAATATCTATGCCGTTTCGGTCAGGAAATTCGGCACCCCCGTTTTCCCTAAAAAATTATTTCAAACATGTCTGGAGGTGCTGCAAGACAAGGCATCGATTCTGTATGTTTACGATCAGGACAAAGTCATTGCCGGCGTCATGAGCTTTTATCACAAGGACACGGTTTTGCCATACTATAGCGGCATGCTCTCTGATGTCAAATCCGTCGCACCGCATAATCTCATGTATCTGGCACTGATGGAGGATGCCAGAGAGCGCGGCTATCGTACATTCGATTTTGGTCGCAGCAAGATCGGCACAGGTCCCGCCAGCTTTAAAAAGCATATGGGTTTTGAGCCGATGAACTTGCCGTACCAGTTTTACCTGCGAAATGGCAAAGATCTGCCGAACAGGAATCAGACGAATCCAAAATATGCGAAGGCGCTGAATATCTGGAAAAGGCTGCCACTGCCTGTCACCAAGATCGTTGGGCCGCATGTGGTCAAGATGTTCCCCTAGGAGAAAAAGTGAAACTATTGTTCATCGCGCATCGAGTTCCGTTCCCGCCCAACAAGGGGGACAAAATACGTTCATTTCACGAACTGCAATATCTGCGCAAAAAACACAATGTCCATGTTGCCGTACCGGTGGACAATGACGATGACCGGTCGGCCGTGCGCGAACTGACTTCTCTTGGTTATGCCATGACCGCGCAGGACATCTCTACGACCAGCCGATGGGTCAACCTGATGAAAAGCGCCTGCAGCAGCCGACCGCTCTCTGTCGGCGCCTTTTGGTCGAGTGAGCTCAAGGCAAAAATTGACACCCTCGCGGCGCGGGAACAGTTTGATGCAGCTATTGTTTTTTCATCCTCAATGGCCGCATATGCCATTGACTTGAAAATTCCGATGCGAATCATTGATTTTTGCGATCTGGACTCGGCAAAATTTGCCCAGTATGCCGAGTACACCTCGGCGCCAAAATCCTGGATTTTCGCCATTGAAAGCCGGCGTCTGCGCCACTATGAGAAGCGCCTTGTCTCGTCCTTCGATCATATCCTCCTCATCAGTCCGGAAGAGAAGAGACTCTTTGATGTCAATGGCTATGAAGATAAAGTCAAGGTGATGAGCAATGGCGTCACCCTGGCCGCGATGCCGAAAAAAGTGAGCGCACCTGATATCATGACGCCCAATATCGTCTTCACCGGGGTCATGGACTATCTGCCAAATGTCGATGGAGTGTGCTGGTTTGTCGACCATGTCTGGAAAATGCTGCGCCGGGCGCGACCTGATCTTTCTTTCTATATTGTCGGCAAGAATCCAGTCGACGCTGTGCAAGAACTGCACAGCCCGTCGGACGGGGTTTTCGTGACCGGTTTTGTGCCGGAAGTGGCGCCCTACCTCTTCAGCGCCGGCGCTTTTGTGGCGCCCATACGCATCGCCAGAGGCATGCAGACAAAGATACTGGAGGCCATGGCCCATGGCGTCCCCGTCATTTCCAGTCGCGGTTCGGCGCGAGGCATCGGCGCGACGCCGGCGCAAGAGCTGCTCGTCGCCGATACTCCAGAGGAGTTTGTGAGTCAGATCTTGACTCTGTTGACCGATCGAGGGACAGCCGGCCGGCTGCGCGAAAACGCCCTGAATTTCATCAGGCAAAAATTCGACTGGGATCGCAATCTGGCCGTCTTTGATGAGTTGCTCGCGATGCCGCACACCATGGCATGACTATCGATAGCAGCCGACAGCTCATCGCTGGATTTTCACATTTCGATTCATCGGGGTACGACGATGCATAAAATTATCCATGAATGTCGCTCCTGCGGGTATGAACATCTGGAGACCATTTTGGATTTGGGGGACACGACGCTGGCCGACACCTTTCTGTGGGAAGATCAATTGACAGAAGAGGAAATCACTGCGCCGGTCGTGCTGGTCTTTTGCCCGAGATGTTCTCTCGTTCAGATCAATGCCACCGTACCGGCGGAGATTTTATTTTGTCGGGATTATGCCTATTATTCATCCGTGTCGCCGGCGTTGTTGAACCATTTCAGAAAGAGTTCGCAATCCATCATTGAAAAGAAAAATTTGAACGAAAAGAGTTTCGTCATTGAAGCGGCGAGCAATGACGGCTATATGCTGAAAAACTTTGTCGAGAGCGGGATTCCCGTATTGGGCATTGATCCGGCCGAAGGTCCGGCTGAAAAAGCCATGAAATGCGGCATCAATACGCTCAATACATTTTTTGACAGAGAGCTGGCGCTGGAGCTCCGCAGCCAGGGGAAACAAGCCGATGTCTTTCTTGCCAACAACGTCCTGCCTTATGTGGATGACCTGCGAGGCTTTGTCGATGGGATCCGCATGTTGCTGAAAAGCGACGGCCTCGCGGTCCTGGAGGTTCCCTATCTCCTCGATTTGATTGACAATGTCGAGTTTGATACCATTTACCATCAAAATCTGTGCTATTTTTCGGTCACGGCGCTGGATCATCTTTTCAAGAGTTGTGGATTGTATCTGAATCACGTTGAGCCGGTCAGAATCCATGGTGGTTCTGTGCGATTGTTCGTCGAACCATTCGAAAATGTTCACAACTCGGTTCGATCCGCACTCTATTATGAGAGTGGCCGTGGAATCGGTCGAATTTCATCATACGACAAGTTTGCTGACGATGTGGAGCGCGTGAAGCGTTCGCTGAAGACTTTGCTGCTCGATCTGAAAGAACATGGCAAAAGGATCGTCGGATATGGCGCTGCGGCAAAAGCCTCTGTGTTGCTGAATTATTGCCAAGTTGACAGATCAATCCTGGATTATATCGTCGATTTAAATCCGGTCAAGCACGGACGCTATATGAACGGAAACCATCTGCCGATCTATTCGACGAGTAAGCTGCTGGATGATATGCCGGACTATGTCCTCATCCTTGCCTGGAATTTTGCCAAAGAGATCATCAGCCAGCAATGTCTCTATTATCAGAACGGCGGTGAATTCATCATACCCATTCCCTCGCCAACGATCGTCAGCGAGAGTGAAGTGTCTTCGCTGTTGTTACAGCATCAATGAGGTCCTGCCAGACCAGGTTCTGCGCCATGCAAAGAGATGAATTCACAACAGTCGCAAGAGATAATTTGGATTCTTGGTCGAATTTGATTAACTTTGTCTCCGCAAGAATGAAATTCTTGTGCGTCGCAGATTTATTCCCGGCAATATCAACACAGTTGTGGAGAATGGCATGAAGGTACTTGTCACAGGACATAAGGGTTTTATCGGTACCATCCTAACGCCGATGTTGCTCGAGAGAGGATATGAGGTCGTCGGTCTGGATAGCGATTTGTACCGGAATTGCACCTACGGCGAGCCGCCGGTTGAGGTCAAGGAATTGATCAAAGATGTAAGGGATGCCGAAGAATCCGATGTGAAAGGCTGTGACGCCATCATTCATCTCGCCGCCCTGTCAAATGATCTGCTGGGAAATATCAATCCGGAATTGACCATGGAGATAAATTACCGCGCATCGGTTCGTCTGGCCAAACTCGCCAAGGCAGCCGGTGTGCCCAGATTTTTATTCTCCTCGTCGTGCAGTATGTATGGCGCCGGCGGTGATGATTTTTTGGATGAGAGCGCTCGCTTCAATCCCGTCACGCCCTATGCTGAATCCAAAGTTTTGAGCGAGCGCGATATAGCAAAACTGGCGGACGAGAATTTTAGTCCGGTTTTTCTGCGCAATGCCACCGCCTATGGCGTCTCACCGCGAATGCGCTTTGATCTCGTTTTGAATAATCTGGCAGCCTGGGCGTACACGACGGGCAATATTCTGATGAAGAGCGATGGCACTCCCTGGCGCCCCATCGTCCATATCGAGGATATTTCCCGCGCCTTCATCGCTATGCTGCAAGCTCCCCGGCATTTGATCCATAATCAGGCTTTCAATATCGGCTTGAATGCGGAAAATTATCGAATCCGTGAATTAGCTGACTTTGTCAAAGAGACGATTCCCGGTTGTGAGATCGGCTATGCTGAGGGCGCCGGACCGGACAAAAGATGTTACCGAGTCGATTTTAGCAAATATGCGCAGGCGTTTCCGGAATCGCCCTTGCAGTGGAGCGCTCGCAGGGGCGCGCAGCAGATCTATGCATCCTATAAAAAGTATGGACTCGGCAAGGATGAATACGAAGGGGTTAAATATAAAAGAATTCTCCATATCATGCATTTGCTCGAAAATAAACTCATCGACAACTCGTTGCGTTGGATCAATGGCAAGAACTGATCTCTCGATAGAATAGACAGCTTGAGGAAGACAACTTGTGGAAAACGAAAAGACGAACTATCGGTGCCGCTTTTGCAATTCGGAAAAGGTTCACAGCGTCGTGGATTTGGGAATGTCGCCGTTGTGCGAGAACTATTTGAGCCTGGATCAGATAAACAAGATGGAGCCATTTTATCCGTTGCATGTTTATGTGTGTGAGGAGTGCTTTCTCGTCCAGCTGGAACAGTTTGTAGCGCGCGAGGAAATATTCACGGAATATGCCTATTTCTCTTCCTACGCCAGCAGCTGGGTCGAGCATGCCAAAGATTATACAGAGATGGTCATCGAGCGCTTTGGTCTGACAGCGGCGAATTTTGTCGTCGAGCTCGCCAGCAACGACGGCTACCTGCTGCAGCATTTTGTCAACAGAGGCATACCAGTCTTGGGCATTGAGCCGGCCGCCAATGTGGCCAAAGCTGCCGTTGAAAAGGGCGTTCCGACGCGGGTGATGTTCTTTGATCATCTGAGCGTCGATGAACTGCTGCGCGACGGCAAGCCAGACCTGTTGATCGGCAATAATGTCCTGGCGCAAGTTCCTGATCTCAATTCTTTTGTGGCCGGCATGCAGCTTTACCTGAAACCCGGCGGCGTGATCACCATGGAGTTCCCGCACCTGCTGAATTTGATAGAGCTAAATCAGTTTGACACGATCTATCATGAGCATTTTTCCTATTTCTCGCTGATCGCTGTCGATAAAATCTTTGCGGCGCACGGATTGCGGATTTTTGATGTCGAGGAAATACCCACCCACGGCGGTTCGCTCAGAATATTTGCCTGCCATGCCGATGATCAATCGAAAAGCCGCACGCAGCGTCGCGATGATCTCTGGCAGAGGGAGCTCGCTGCAGGATTGAATACGCTGGCCGCATATGGCGATTTTTCCGAACAGGTGAAAGAGACGAAACGCAAGATTCTCGATTTTCTCATTCAAGCCAAGCGGCAAGGGAAAACAATAGCCGGCTATGGCGCGCCCGGAAAGGGCAACACCCTGTTGAACTATTGCGGCATCCGCACCGATTTCATAGATTTCACCGTGGATAGAAATCCTTACAAGCACCACAAGTTTTTGCCTGGAACCCATATTCCCATATTGCCGCCGGAAAAACTAGCAGACGCCAGACCTGACTATGTCTTCATATTGCCCTGGAATTTCAAGGATGAGATCATGGCGCAGCTCGCTTTCATCCGCGACTGGAATGGCCAATTCGTCGTGCCGATTCCGGAGCTCAAGGTCTATTCATGATCTTCCATGAAACAAGATTGAAAAGCGCCTTTATCATCGAGCTCGAAGAGCTGCACGACGATAGAGGCTTTTTTGCGCGCTCATGGTGCACCAAAGAGTTTCTGCAGCACGGACTCGTTCCGAATGTGGTGCAGTGCAACATCTCTTACAACAAAATAAAGAACACAATGCGCGGCATGCATTATCAAATCGCTCCGCGCGCCGAGGCAAAACTGGTGCGATGCACGCGAGGCGCTATTTTCGATGTCATCATCGACTTGCGCCGCCAATCCAGCACTTTCCGGCAATGGATCGGCATTGAGCTGACAGAAGATAACCGCAAGATGCTCTATGTGCCCGAAGACTTTGCCCATGGTTTTTTGACGCTGGCGGATGACACAGAGGTCTTTTATCAGATGTCCGAGTTTTACTCGCCAGAGCATGCGCGCTCCATTCGCTGGGATGATCCGCACTTTCATGTCGCCTGGCCCGCACGTCCGTCAGTGATCTCTGACAAAGATCGCGACCTGCCCGATTTTACCGAAGAAAATCTGCCGGTATGAAGTCATCCAGGGATACAGTTGATACACTTGCAATAGATATCGATCAGCTCGGCCAAAAGATGTATAACCTGATCGTCGAGCTCTATCCGATCTGCCGCAGCATAACCGGCGATGGCGTCCGAGCGACGCTCGAAATCATCAGGCAAGTTGCTCCCGTCGCCATCCATCAGGTTCCCACAGGTACGTGCGCCTTCGACTGGACTGTGCCAAAGGAATGGAATATCAGGGACGCCTATGTCAAAGACGCAGACGGCAATCGGGTCATTGATTTTCAGCGACACAATCTGCACGTGCTGAACTATAGCGTTCCCGTGAACAAAACGGTTTCGCGCGCCGAACTGGAAGAGCATCTCTACTCGTTGCCGGCGCAGCCGGACCTGATCCCTTATCGGACATCTTACTATAGCGAAAACTGGGGCTTTTGTACGAGCGAGAATCAGCGCCGAACATTGACTGCGGACGCGTATCACGTCTGCATTGATTCCACCCTTGCAGACGGCCATTTGACCTATGGCGAATACCTCATCGAGGGAGAGACCGACGACGAGATCCTGTTCACTTGCCATATCTGCCATCCGTCGCTGTGCAACGACAATCTGTCCGGCATATCGCTCGTCAGTTGCCTGGCCCAACTCTTATCGACGTTGTCCCTTCGCCACTCCTATCGCTTTCTGTTCATCCCGGGGACCATTGGCTCCATCACCTGGCTCGCTCTGCACGAAGAGGTCGTGCCGAAGATCAAGGGCGGGCTGGTCGTGGCGGGAGTGGGCGATGGTGGACCTTTCACCTACAAGAAAAGCCGCATCGGCGATGCTGAAATAGACAAGATCGTGCTGCACGTGTTGCGGCATTGCGCGCAAAAGTATAGCATCAGAGATTTTTCGCCTTACGGCTATGATGAGCGACAGTTCTGTTCACCGGGATTTAACATGGCGGTCGGATCATTGACTCGCACCCCTTATAGCGAGTATCCCGAATACCACACCTCCGCCGATAATCTCGATTTTGTCCGGCCGATGAATCTGGCTGAATCGCTCGCCGTCTATCTGGATGTGATTCGCGTGCTGGAAAACAACCACTTTTATCTCAACCAGAATCCAAAATGCGAGCCTCAGCTCGGCAAGCGGGGACTCTATTCCGCGCTGGGCGGCGAAACGAATGCCAAAGAATTGCAGCTCGCCATGCTGTGGGTTTTGAATTTGTCCGATGGCCGGCATAGCGCCCTGGATATCGCTGAAAAATCAAATATTCGCTTTAATACCATTCATCAAGTGATAAAGCAACTGGAAGATGCTCGCCTTTTGGTTCGTCTAGAAAAATAATCAATTTAAAAAATCAGGGGTCTCATATGAAAGTCGTGCTGTTTTGCGGCGGTATGGGGATGAGGATGCGGGAGTACTCCGATGCGATCCCCAAACCCATGGTGCCGGTCGGGTATCGTCCGATCTTGTGGAATGTCATGAAGTACTATGCCCACTATGGACATAAAGATTTTATCTTGTGTCTGGGTTACAAAGGCGACACGATTAAAAATTATTTTCTGAATTATGACGAAACGCTCTCCAACAACTTTGTCATGCGAAATGGCGGCGAGGATGTCGAGCTGGCCAACAGCGATATCCACGACTGGACCATCACGTTCGTCGATACCGGATTGAATTCCAATATCGGCCAGCGCCTGAAGGCGGTCCAGCCTTATCTCGACGGCGAAGAGGTTTTCATGGCCAATTACAGTGACGGCCTGACCGATTTTCATTTGCCGAATCTCACGGACTATTTTTTCAAGCAGAACAAGATCGCCAGTTTTCTGGTGGTGCGACCGAATCACAGTTTTCACATCGTCCAGATGAAGAACGGCATGAACGGCCTTGTGGATGAAATCCAGGGAGTCGTCAGAGCCGATCTGTGGGTCAATGGAGGTTACTTTGTTTTTCGTAAAGAGATCTTTGACTATATCAAAGAGGGCGAAGAGCTGGTCAATGAGCCATTCAAGAGACTGATCGGCGAAAAGCAGCTTGTGGCCTACAAGTACGATGGCTTTTGGATTGGCATGGAGACCTTTAAGGATAAGCAGCAACTGGATGATATGAACGGTCGCGGTGAAACGCCGTGGGAAGTCTGGAAAGCGCCACAGCCGGCTCTCAGCGCTGAAAGAGGACGGGTATGCACGATGTGAGTTTTACGTCGCCGCCGAAGAGTCTTTTGTGCCTGGGCGCTCATCCAGATGACATCGAAATCGGCTGCGGCGCCACGCTGCTCAAGCTGATCGGCACGTATGAAAATCTGTCCGTGAAATGGATCGTCTTCGCCGCCCACGGCGAACGGGCGATCGAAGCCAAAAAGAGTGCGGAACTCTTTTTGACGGGCGCCGACAAGGATGTGGAGCTGAAGCAGTTCAAAGACGGCTTTTTCCCTTATGACGGCAGAGAAATCAAGCTGTATTTTGAAGAGCTGAAGAGTCAAATATCGCCGGATATCATTTTTACGCACTATCGCGATGATTTGCATCAGGACCATCGTCTCATCTCAGAGTTGACCTGGAATACGTTCAGAAATCATCTGATATTTGAATATGAGATTCCCAAGTACGATGGCGA
>RQOI01000143.1 GCA_003854995.1 Candidatus Zhuqueibacterota bacterium | reverse complement strand
CTCGAGCTGGATGCGGTGCTGGAGAAATCCATGCAGCTGTTGAAACTGCGGCAGGAAGGGCGTCATCTGCGCGAAACCATTCGCGGGTTACAGCGCGCCGATGAATACCGTCTTGGTCTCGGCGGTATAGTCGGAGCAAGTGAGGCCACGCAGAAAGTACGACAGCAGATTCAGCAAGTCGTGGATGCCGGTCTCGAGACGATTTTGTTGATAGGGGAGACTGGCACCGGCAAAGAGGTCGTCGCCCGCGGCATACACGCGCTGGCGAATCCGAATAAGAGCAGTCCGTTCATCGCCGTGAGCTGTCCAGCCTTGCCCGATACGCTGGTCGAAAGTGAGCTGTTTGGACACATGAAAGGATCGTTCACCGGCGCTACCACTGATCGGGCGGGATACTTTGAGCTGGCCGATGGCGGGACCCTGTTTCTCGATGAGATCGCCGATCTCTCCGCCGCTGCCCAGGCGACGCTGCTGCGGGTGCTGGAGACGCGGCAGCTGCGACGCGTCGGCGGCGGCAAAGAGATACAGGTGAACGTGCGGGTCATTGCCGCTTCGAATGTGGATTTGGAAAAACACATTGAAGCGGGCAAATTCCGTCGCGACCTGTACTATCGGTTGAATGTTTTCACCATTCAGTTAACGCCATTGCGAGAGCGCCGGAGTGATATTATCCCGCTGGCAGAGCATTTCCTGACCCTTTTTGCGACGTCAAAAAGTCTGCCGATCAGCGGTCTTGCAGCTGAAGCCAAGCAGCTGTTATTGAATTACGACTTTCCCGGCAATGCCAGAGAGCTGCGCAACATCATCGAACGAGCAGCCGTGCTCTGCAAATCCAACCCGATTCTGCCCGAGCATCTCAATCTTCCCTCTATTAGCAAAGATATATGTCTGACAAAACCTATCGATTCTTCTACCGATCACGAACGCGCCATCATTTTAAATGCGCTCGAAAATGCCAAATGGAATCGCCGGAAAGCAGCGGCCAGTTTGGGGATGCCGTATTCGACGTTGCGGTTCAAGATGGAGCGGTTGGGGATAAAGTAGCAGGTGCGGCTTGTTGGGCTGCGCCCATAGTGCCGATGCCGCCTGAGGTACAGTGTATTTTTATCAATCCGGTTCAGCCTCAATGCGGCTTCGAGTGAATCACCGTTTTGAACAGCATCGGACCAATCAGATACGAAGAAAAAAAAAGCGGGAGTTCGACTTGTCAGACTCCCGCAAAAGTACAGGATTTTTCCCACACTGCTATTGCTAATTCTAATCGCCCGCAATTTGCGGGGGTGAAAACTTGATATGCCCATTATACTCCACTTCACCACTCAAATCCGACGTAGAAAAATCAACCCAACCCCTAATCTCCAAATGGCCGGCAGCATTGGCAAACCTCTCAGTACCGCCGGTGATCAAAGCATCGCCCGTGAAAAGAGAAATACCATTTGCATCAGGCGCCTGACTCGTTCCATTGAGGTCAGCAAAAAGTTTGGCACCAGACGCACAGACAAACTCAAGCGTACCCACGAAATGCGGATTCGGATAAGTGTGTATCGCTGTGACGGTGCTTTTTCCAAGATGAGTTGCCTGCCCTTCCCCCGTGTTGGTGATCATTGTCGGGCCTAACAACGCCTTTGTATTATACACTCCCTAAAAGTGGGAGTCCAACTTGGAGTCGGACTTCCACAAAAAATCATGCCATTTCTGACACCTTGAGCTGCTTCATCAACTCCATTTGATCCACACCCATCCAATGCTCGACAATTTTGTCCTTGGCAACGCGGTAGATGAGGAACAGCGGCAAGGTGACGTGCTGACCCGTCGGGGCAATGCCCATCAGATCCCCTTTGTGGACGCCTTTGAATGTCGCTCGAACCGCGACTTTGTCGCCTTCTTCAATTATATCGTCGACGGTCAATTCGTATCTGGGAAAGGCGGCTTCAAAAAAGGCGATGTGCTGTTTGAGCTCCTCATCCGAATCGGCAACATATCTGTTCACAAGTGTGGCCGGCTTGGCCTTGCCACTGATAGCGCTAAAGTAACCCCTTACAAATGCTTTAAGATGATGTGACATGCTCGTTCTCCTTTTGTTTTATTACTTCTCGTCGCAGAGGATACGCTTAAGAAATGTACCCCTTATCGATCCGGCGTGACATTCAATTCATATGCCAGAAAGTAAAGAGCAATTTTGCTGCGCAGTATTTGTCTGATTATTATAAAGTTCTAATGATGACAAAAAATGTTCCCTCAATATCTACATGCTCCGATTAGCAACTGTTGTTAGCAACTTTTAGTAAAAGTTACTAACAACCGTGGCGCATATCCGCATTTTACAAAACAGTGTAAATACTTTAATTCACATAATATCAATATGTTAAAAAAGCAATCTACTGAATGGCATAATAGATGCAAAAGAGGGGCTCGCTGCAAACTCAAAAATCGGCATGATGATGCTGAGAATTTACGACGAACCTGGACAATTTTCGATGTTGAACAGCACATCGCTGAAAATTTATCTGATCCTCAACGAAAAATTAATCACCCAGACATTGGATGAATTCCTGAGTCGTCTAGACTATCAGGTGATCACCTTGCATTCGATTGAGGAGCTGCACCAGGTATTGCGAAATCAATCCAAGGATGGAGCGCTGATCATCTGCGGGCAAAGATGTTTTCGCGGCTCCGAACAAGCCATCATCCGCAACCTTTATGAACAGAATCATCGCGTGCATTTTATCGTCATCACCGAGGACGCTCCTGAATTGTCGATGCCGGAAGCGATCTCGCTGGGCATTTATGGCTATCTTCACAAGCCTATTTCGCTTGCCGAGCTGGAACTGCTGCTGGTTCGGTTGAACGAAAAAAATCAGGAATGAGGCAAAGCGGGCGTCATTTTGAACAATACGATGCTAAAATGAGCGATCAGCTATCAGCGTTCAGCGCTCAGCCTTAAAGGAAAATGAAGTACGATGAGTGATAATTAGTTCAATATCTAATTCCTTGTTTAACATTAAGCTGAAAGCTGACAGCTGAAGGCTGATCGCTCAGTTTAGGACTATGGAACCTTGAATGGAGAGATGAAGCAGATGCT
>RQOI01000142.1 GCA_003854995.1 Candidatus Zhuqueibacterota bacterium | reverse complement strand
GTCTCGCGAATGACATTCGGCTTTTCGCAGACGGTCACTGAGCGGTAGCGATGGCTTTGCGCGTACGCAAATGCAGCCTGACAAATTCGCTGACAGGCGGAACGGGAAAAGATGCGGGTGGAGATTGCCAGATCTGCGCTGGCGGTGTTTTTAAAAGCCGCCATCTTGGGATGCGTTTCCAGCGCTGCCCGCACCTGATCAGGCGGGTTTGTCCATTCCACGCCGCAATACAATCCTTCGGTGTTTTGCCGAAAGATGACTGCATCTATTGACGGCGCAAAGATACCACCATGCGCATCCCGCTTGATGAAATTGAGCGGATTCCCGGGAAAGGTCTTGCAGGGGCGAATCGAAATATCCAGATCGAACAGCTGGCGCATTTTGACAATCGGACTGAAATAGGCCAGTCCTTTTCCGCTCAAGTCCGACGCCAGCTCTTCCAGCGCCTCTTTTTTGGGTTTGGACGTAATGGCGCCGAACAGGCCAAGTTTGTGTTGACGCAAAAGCTCGATGGTGCGGTCGGGCAGCGGATTGCCTTCTCGACACCAAAACGACCACCCGATCGGTGCTTCGAGATACGTTGCCTTAAAACCGACAGCATCCAGAATGCGAATCGCCTCGGGCAGGACAATCTTGCCAATGCCGTCGCCGGGCATGGTCACGATGGTATAGGCGTTCACGCCGCTTCTCCTTTTCGTCTGTGTTGTTGGACAGCTTTAATGGCATCGTGCACAATGGTGATGGCGGTCTCGATCTGACGCTCAGAAACCGTGAGCGCCGGACAGAACCGGATGGCGCTTTCGCCGCAACCGAGGACGAGCAAGCCGCGATGAAAACAGTCCAGCACGACCTGATTGCGGAATTCCGCGAAAGCATGTCGACTCGATTGATCCTGCACAAACTCGATGGCCGCCATCAGGCCGCGTCCGCGAACATCACCGATCACGTCAAACTCGTTCGACAACTCATGCAAGCGCTTTATCAAAAAGTCACCGACGGTCGCTGCATTGTGCATCAATCCGGCTTCCAAGAGATCAAGCGTGGCCAACGACGCCGCACAGCTGACCGGATTGCCGCCGAAAGTCGACGCGTGCGCGCCGTACGGCCAATCCATGATCTTTTGGCGCGCGATCAGGGCGCCGAGCGGCAGCCCGCTGGCAATGCCTTTGGCGCTGGCGATCATGTCCGGCTCGACGCCGGAGTGCTGAATACCCCACATTAACCCGGTTCGACCCATGCCCGATTGCACCTCGTCGCAGACGAGCATGATGCCATGCTTTGTGCACAGCTCTCGCAATCGCGGTAGAAAATCATCCGGCGGCACAATATAGCCGCCTTCCCCCTGGATGGCTTCAACAAAAATCGCCGCCACCTCGTCGGGGCTGACTTTGTGCTTGAAAACCGTCTCAATCTCGCGCATCGTGTGGTCAGTGACGTTTTTCTCGTGGCCGACCGGACGATACGGATTGGGATAATCGACGTGCGAGATTTGCGGCACCAGCGGCTTGAATCCCTGGCTCTGAATGACCTTGCTGGCGCCCAGTGACATGGCGCCATAGGTGCGGCCATGGAAGGCGCCAATGAACGCGATGACGTGCTGGCGACCCGTGTGATAGCGCGACAGCTTTAAGGCGGCCTCGATGGATTCGGCGCCGGAGTTGGTGAAAAAGATGCGGTTTTTCCCCTTCATTGGCGCGGATTTCACCAGACGTTCAGCCAGTTCGATTTGCGAGGCATAGTAAAAATCTGTACCGGACATGTGCAGACAGCGCTCACTCTGGCGGCGAATGGCGTCGACGACATAGGGGTGGGAATGACCAGAGGCGGTCACGGCGATGCCGGCGGTCATGTCGAGGAACACATTGCCATCCGGATCTGTTATGACTGAGCCAATGGCTCGATCAACAACGAGTGGATAGTCGCGCGTATAAGACGGGCTGGTCACCCGCCGGTCGCGCGCCGTTAAAGCTTTAACTCTTGGACCGGGGAGCCTAGTCTTGATTTTGGGAGCGTCCGGCTGTATTGGAATGAGCGGATAATCTTGCAGACTCATTTTTCACGCCTTTCTTCGTATAGATTATTCTCTATATTCTGTGCTAACAAGATTTTCACAGTTGCTGTTCGCGTCTTGTGAAAAATTTTGTCCTACAGTTATTTTAGTTCATAGTGGACAAGATTGAATTCCTGATAATGATCCAAAGTGCAAAAGTATTTACCGCTTTCGTCGGTTGTTTTCTGATTCTTAGCAAGCCACGTCCTTTTTATTAATCCTTCACTCGCAATATAATCGAAAAGTTCGATATCTGGATCCCAAGTTCCCTTGTCAAAAAAATCAAATAGCCATTGAATTTTATAACAAGTGAATTTACCGGCAGGACTAGTTACTTGTTCTTTGTTTTCAATCTTTTTATCAATCGCATAGTAAAGCGTATCGGTGCGCAGAGTTATTTTTCGCGATTATGCGAACAAAAACATATGCCTCAACTGAATTATCAAGTAGAATCTTATCCGTTATTTCAATTGTTATTTTCTCTTTTAAAGTATCAGGATGGATTATCTTTATTACAGAATCGGGTCGGAAATTAAAATCATAAGATGTCGAATGATACTCCCATTGATTTCCGACTTTGACTGGAAATGTTATGTGATTTTCACTCGGTTCTGTTGGTGGATTGCCATCACAAAAGAAAAGGTGCAAAGAGAAGAGAATGAGTATTTTAAATATTTTGCTTTTCATTATTATTAACTCTATCTTGACCACGTTTGTTTTCAACCACTTTGTGAATCTCATTGCCCTCAATAACAACTTACAAAATCTGGGTCATTAATCGAACTTGATACCTTGCGCCAGCACTGTGGCACCGCTGTAATTGATGGAATTCGTTTGCCGGCGCATATAGTTTTTCCAGGCATCCGAGCCGCTCTCGCGGCCGCCGCCGGTCTCTTTCTCACCGCCGAACGCCAGGCCAATTTCAGCGCCGCTGGTGCCAAGATTGACATTGGCGATGCCACAGTCGCTGCCGAGAGCGCTGAGGAACTGCTCAGCTTCCAATAGATCGTTGGTGAAAATGGCGGAGCTCAGCCCCTGCGGCACCCTGTTGTGATAGTCGATCGCCACATCCAGTCCGCCGCTATATTTCATCAGATAGAGAATGGGCGCAAAAGTCTCTTCCTGAACAATGGGCAGATCGGGCGCCACTTCGGCGACCGCAGGCTTGACGTAACAGCCGCCCGGGTAGTCATCTCCTTCGAGGCGGCCGCCGGTGACGGCAAAAGTGCCGCCCTGCTGGGCGATCGTCTCGAGGGCGCGCAGCATGTTCTCCACCGCATCCGCATTGATCATCGGTCCCATGAGTTTACTCTCATCCAGTGGAGAGCCGATCGTCACTTTAGCATAATAGGACAGGAGGAGTTTTTTGAACTCATCATAGACCACATCTTGAACAATGACGCGCCGGGTCGTGGTGCAGCGCTGGCCGCACGTGCCGATCGCGCCGAACAGGATGTTTTGCGCCGCCAGTTTGAGATCGGCGTGGCGGGTGATGATGACGCCATTATTGCCGCCAAGCTCCAAAATCGTGCGGCCTAAACGCGCGCCGACGACCGCACCGATCTGTTTGCCAAGTCGAGTTGATCCCGTATAACTGACCAGCGGAATGCGTTTATCGCTGGTGATCAGATCGCCGATTTCAGCGCCGCGGCCGGTCAACAGCGTCGCGATGCCGGGCGCCCCGTTGGCGGCGAGGACTCGCTGCAGGATTTTCGTACAGGCGATAGCGGTGAGCGGCACCGGACTCGCGGGCTTCCAGATGACGGCATCGCCGCACACCAGGGCGAGGGCGGCGTTCCACGCCCAGACAGCGACGGGAAAATTGAAAGCCGAGATCACGGCGACGACGCCGAGCGGATGCCACTGTTCGAACATGCGATGTCGCGGCCGCTCGCTGTGCGTCTGACAACCGTAGAGCATCCTCGACTGCCCCACGGCCATGTCGCAGACATCGATCATCTCCTGCACTTCTCCCCATCCCTCCTGCAGCGATTTTCCCATTTCGATGGTCACTAGTTTACCGAGACTATCTTTCGCACGACGAAGTTCAACCGCAAACTGTCGGACGATCTCGCCGCGCTTGGGTGCCGGCCACTTGCGCCACTCATAAAAGGCGTCCTGGGCCGCTCGGATGACGGTTTCCACGTCCTGCGCGCCACCTTGCGTCACCTGGGCGATTTTTTGTCCGTTGATCGGACTCGTGACC
>RQOI01000141.1 GCA_003854995.1 Candidatus Zhuqueibacterota bacterium | reverse complement strand
CCTTTTTGCGCTGGCGACGGCTCTGACGCGACGCGCCATTGATCATTCGCTTTCTCCACCCACAATTTATCCGAATGGTGCGGCCGGTTTATATCCTCAAGTTTTTGGCCGTCCAGATCCAGCGCGACGGGTTCGTCGCCGGGCAGCACGCTGAGGTCAAAGGAGAGTCGGGCGACATTTTCTGTGCTGCCGACGAATCGTCTCTTGCCGGGATCGAGTCGGATATCGACTCGACTCAATTTGAGCTGCTCCGTCTGCGCGTCGATGGCCAGCCAGTTGTTGGCGGCCGAGATGCCGGGATGCGTGGCGATGAATTCGACCCGGCGGATTCTCTCTTTTTCCGGCCGCGCGTGCCGGGCGAAAAAGTCGAACAGCGGCGGCCAATCGACGCAGTCGGTCCCGGGCTCGTCCGAGATATCCCACCAGTGGCCCTGGCCCGGCTCTTCGTGATAGATAAAATCTTTGTGGAATTTTGTCAGATGGTCGACCATGGTCCTGGCCTGATCGACGCGCACGTTGTCGTCGTCGGCGCCATGGATGATATAGATGCCGTGCTGTTTATAGTTTTCCGCCACCTCGAGCGTCCGGCTCGGCGATGTCGGCCGCATCAACATGCTTTGCATCGGCGTCTTGTCGCCCAGGCTTTCGCGCACCCGGTAGGACCAGAAACTGAGCCATCCGGCGCTCGGTCCGATCGCGGCGAACCTGTCCGGAAAAGTTCCACCCAGGTGCCAGGCGCCGTGGCCGCCCATGGAATGGCCGGTCAGATAGATACGACTCGGATCACTGTTCAACGTCTTTTGCGCGATATCGAGCACCTCGAGGGCATCCATCCGGCCCCAGTCCTCCCAGTTAAAGCCGTAGGGCCGCCGATTGGTCGGCGCGACGATATGCGCCCAGGTTTTGCCCTGATAGGAGCTGGCCTGATTGATGGCCTCCACGGCTGCCCCGTGTACGGAGAGGACGAGCGCCTTGGGTGTGCTCCTATCCGGATCTTGCGCCGGATTGACGGCATAATATTGCACGCTGCCGTCGATCGAGCTGATGAAGGTCCGCTTGTGCGGCTCATGTGGGTGGACAATTTTCAAATCTATAGTGGCCGTATGCACTGTTTTATCGCCATCGCGCAATTCGAGATGAACAGAAGCCAGGACCGTAGCTCGGGGCGCAATGCTGCGCAGACGAAAGGGGACTTTTCTGACGCTCTGCGCCTGTATGACCGGAAGGTCGGTCAGCGCTGCTTCTGAACCTTCGACGCGGGCGACCATCTGCAACGATGTCATCGCTCTGTCGTCGGCGTTGATGACGACCACGGCGCCGCACGCCTCCAGCGGCTCATCGACCAGCATGTCCGGCATCGTACGGTCCAGGCTGTTGATCAGGGCGGCTGCTGGCGGTTCTGTCAGCTTGGCCTTTAAACGGCCGGTGCGGGTGTTGTAGAACAGGAACTCGTTGACGCCCTTTCTCAACTTGACCGGCACAATGCAATAGGCAAAATTGGGTTCCCACTCTTCATAATCATCTTTATATCCATAACGATTGCCGGTGCGCAGGGCGCCGTTCACATAGACGCAATCGTTGCCTTTTTGCTCCAGCAGCATTATTTTTTCTTCGGCAGCCGTCGTCGTACAATAGATGTAACTCCTGCCGCCTGCATCTGTGAACCAGCCGTCTTGATCGACGGACACAGCTCCCCATGTCGCCGATGCATCGCCAAAAGCCACCTCATCGCCGACCTGCGGCGGTTTCCAGGCGTTGAGGACGAATTGCTTTTCGATCGGGTCTGCTGCCGACACTCCTTGCTGGCGCGGCATTTTGAGCGAGAGACCATCGGTGAAGACGATCTCTTCGCCGTCATTCGCGGCGCAGAGGAGGTCGGACGCGCAGGCAAAGAGCGCGATCATGAGCAGATGAAGGAGGAGCGCTGTCCTTTTCATGGCGAATTCTCCGAAATGCTGGTGTAGAGCGTCGACTTATTTGATCACGGCAAACTTGCCAACCTTGACGTTGCCGGTGAGGCTGGATTCGACATGGTAGATGTAATAGCCGGCCGCGATCTCCAGGCCTTCCTTGCTGCGTAGATCCCAATGCGCGGTGCCGTTCGCCGCCGAATTGAGATCCCATTCGTTCTGGCGATTCTCGGCGGCATTGTTCACCTCGAATTGGTCGACCAGTATGCCGCCGATCGTAAAGATGGTGATTTTGCATTGCGCCGGAATATGGGTGAACATGATCTGACGCTGCTGATTGCGGTCCCAGTTGGCGACCGATTGCTCCATGGTGTTGGTCACAACATAGGGATTGGGCACCACCCGGATATTTTCCATGTCTTCATTCAGCTTGGCCGCATCCAGTTCTTCATCCAATCCCGATATCGTGAACAGCAGCGAATCCGAGTGATGAAACGTGCGCTTGAAATCGACGCGATAGACGTCGTTCGGCTGCGGCATGTTCGCCGCATCTGCGATGTTGGTGAAATCCATGATGAATATCGAACCGCACCAGAGCATTTCACCAGTGCCGCGCGAATCCTCTATGGCATCGCCGATCACCAGCCAGTCAACCTCTGGTTCGTATGTTCCGCTCTCGTTGATATCATAGACCATGATATCCAGGATCGGATGGTTGCCCGTCGAATCGACAAACGTCTTGTTCACGATATAAAAGTTGAATGATTGATCGAGCAGCATCATATCCTTGTCGAGATACTCGCCGAATCGGCCGTGCACGTCCTTGAAGAGAATACTTGTGCGCGTCCGATACGCCGCCGGATCATCGGTCCAGATGAATTCATACTGCCAGGGAAAGTATTTATAGTTATCCGTCGCTGTGTAGAGGTTTATCGGCGCTTTGCCCACGACCCAGCCCCAGTTCTGCGGATCCGGAGTCGGAAAGACGGTTGGCATGCGCAAGCGCAGGCGAATGCCATCGAACAGCTCGGT
>RQOI01000140.1 GCA_003854995.1 Candidatus Zhuqueibacterota bacterium | reverse complement strand
TGCGTACGGTATAATCTGTTTGTTTCTGAAACGTGAATTTTGTAGATTTGCACTATATGGCACATGACGAGTCCATTAAAATCAGCATCATCATTGTCAGCTATAATGTCAGAGAGTTCCTCGAACAGGCGCTGCTCTCTCTGCAAAAATCCTTGAAGAATATATCGAACGAGATTTATGTCGTCGATAACGCATCGTCGGACGGAACAGTCTCTTTTCTCAAGCGTCGGTTTCGCGATGTGTCGTTCATTGAAAATAGCGAAAATATCGGCTTTGCCCGCGCCAATAATCAGGCGCTCGCGCGCGTTCGCGGTGAGTACATCTGCCTGATCAATCCGGATACGATCGTGCAGGAGAACACCTTCTCTGTCCTGTTGCAGTTTTTTCAGGATCATCCGGACGCCGGCATGCTTGGCTGCAAAATACTGAATGCGGACGGATCGCTGCAGTTGGCCTGTCGGCGCAGCGTGCCGACGCCATGGGTCGCGTTCACCAAGGTGATTGGTCTGGCAAGACTGTTTCCCAAGAGCAGGCTCTTTGGCCAATACAACCTGACCTATCTCGATCCCGAGCAGGTCGCGCAGGTGGAAGCGATCTCCGGCTCGTTCATGTTCCTCAAGCGCGCGGTCCTGGAGGCTGTCGGGGGACTGGACGAACAGTTTTTCATGTACGGAGAAGATCTGGACTGGTGCTATCGCATCCGGCGCGCCGGCTACCCCATCTATTACGTGCCGGACACGCAGATCATTCACTTCAAGGGTGAGAGTTCGAAAAAGAGCCCTTTTCAGCAGCGGCGGTTGTTCTATGAGGCGATGCGGCTGTTCGTGCGCAAACATTTCAAAAAAGGCAGGGCCCTCATCCCGTCGTGGTTTCTGCTGTTGGCGATTCACGTGAGCGCCGGCCTGGCCTATGTCTCAGAAATCGTCAGGCGCCTCGTCTGGCCGCTGGTGGATGTGCTCGTTCTGACCTGTTCGTTGGCAGCAGCCGTGTATGTGCGATTCAGATCCGAGTTCCCGTGGCAGCCATTTGTCCTGGTTCACATCGTCTATACGATGATCTGGATCATCTGTCTGGCCGCCTTTGGCGTGTACAAGCAGCACCGACTCTCCGGCAGCAAGGCCGCCTCCGGCATCGTGATGGGACTGCTGATCAACAGCACCTTTACTTTTTTCTTCAAGCAGTTCGCTTTTTCGCGCGCTGTCGTGCTGCTGGCCGGCGCCATGAACCTCATGCTGGCGCCGCTGTGGCGATTCACCTTGAAATGGCTGGCGCGCAAAGGCTATGGGACGCTCTCGGCCAAGCTGAAAAATCTGCTGCTGCGCCGACGATCACTCGTCGTCGGTGACCGGGAGACCGCCGGCAAAATTATCGAAAAGATGCGCTCTCATGTCGATGGATCGTATCTCATCGAGGGCGTGGTGCTTTTAAGGGCCGACGAAGCCGAGGATTTTGTCAACGATGTACCTGTCCTGGGCATGATCGATTTTTTGCCGGAGATCATCAGACGGCAACGGGTGCAGGAGGTGATTTTCTCGACCGATAAATTGCCGTATGATAAAATGCTGAACGCCGTCGCCAATTCGCTCGGATCGCAAATCAGTTTCAAGATGGCGCCGAGCGATCTGGACGTCATCATCGGCAAGGCGACGATTGATTATATCGATGATATTCCCTTTGTCGACCTGGACTATCGGTTGCACTCGCCGTTTTATCAGTCGCTCAAGCGGCTCTTTGACATCATGCTGGCAATCCTTGTTCTCTGCGTCACCATCCCGATTCGGCTGGTCATTGGCGCATGCCAACGGCCGGAGAAAGTGACGATTCGGTTGCCGTTGGCAGAAAAAAGCGTTGTGCACACCCGCATCTTTTCGCGTGCATCGATCCGGTTCTGGTGGTTTCTGCCGGCTCTGCCGTCCATCATCAAGGGGGATTTGAGCTTTGTCGGACGGGATATGTTCTATACGCCGACGCAAGATCAGGTCGGATATTCCCTGCAGCCAGGCCTGACGGGTCTGGAACATGTCAACAGAGGAGCAGGGCTGACCGACGAGGATCGCAAGCGATATCATTTGTACTATTTGAAGAACTATTCGCCCTTTTTAGACATTGAAATACTGGTCAAAACAATGCTCAAAAGAAGATTCTAATATGGCAGATACATCCAAACTCGTGCTTGATTTTGAGAAACCCATCGTCGAAATCGAGAGACGAATCGCCGAACTGCGCGAATTGGCCATGAATGAAGATCCGGAGATTCAAAGAGAGATCGAGCGACTTCTGGCCAAATCGCAAAAGTTGCGCAGAGAGATTTATGCCAAGCTGACTCGCTGGCAACGCGTCCAACTGTCGCGTCATCCCTTGCGGCCCTATACGCTCGATTTCATCGACCGCATCCTGACCGACTTTGTCGAGCTGCATGGCGATCGCAATTTCCGCGACGATCCGGCAATCGTCGCCGGCATCGGCAAATTGGATAACCGTCCGGTCGCCATCATCGGCCACCAGAAGGGACGGGATATGAAAGAAAAAATCCGGCGCAACTTTGGTTATCCGCATCCGGAAGGCTACCGCAAAGCGCTGCGCGTCATGCACCTGGCGGAAAAATTTGGTCGCCCGATCATCTGTCTGGTCGATACGCCGGGCGCCTATCCCGGCATCGGCTCGGAAGAGCGCGGGCAGGCGGAAGCGATCGCCAGAAACTTGTTTGAAATGGCGCGTCTGCAGGCGCCCATCATCGTCGTCGTCATTGGCGAAGGCGGCAGTGGCGGCGCATTGGGGATCGGCGTCGGCGATGTCATCATGATGATGGAAAATACCTGGTATTCCGTCATTTCGCCGGAGGGATGCGCTTCCATCCTGTTCCATGACGCGTCGAGAGCAGAATATGCTGCCGAATCGATGCGAGTGACGCCAGCGGATCTTTTGGAAATGGGACTCATCGATCGGATTTTGGATGAGCCCCTTGGCGGCGCGCACGCCGATCACGACAAAGCCGCTGCCATACTCAAAAAAGCGATCGTCCAGGAATTGGACAAGCTGATTGAAATCCCGCGCCTCACCCTGGTGAGTCAACGCATCGAAAAGTTCAGCGCCATGGGCCTTTGGAAAGAGAGCTGATCTGTCAGCAGCTAACGATAGAAAACGGAGGTATAATGGTCAGTCAGGAGTTGCTCGATATTTTAGCCTGTCCATCCTGCAAGGGCGAACTGCAATATGATCGTCAGCACGACACCCTGACCTGCCTGAATCGGCACTGTCCCTTCTGCGGCATGCCTGTGGATGATTCCGGCGTCTGTCAGGACAGCGAGTGCGGCAAGACGTCCACTACCTTTGTGGGGCTGCGTTATCGCGTCGAGGACGATATCCCGATCATGCTTATCTATGAGGCGGAAAAGCTGCCGCTGTCGCCTTGAGTATGCGAAAAAAACTTGCATTCTTTTGAAATTTAGTATAAATTCATACTTTATTTTGAGGAGTGCGGAATCTGTCGTCATGATGAGAGCGAAGGTCCTTTTGCTCAATCAGAATTATGAGCCAATGTCAGTTGTCAGCGCGCAAAAGGCCATAATTTTGTTGTATCTGCAAAAGGTGGAAATTATCGAGAAACGCGATCAGCTTGTCCGGTCGCAATTTTTGGCCTTGCCGTTGCCGAGTGTCATTCGCTTGACCTGCTATGTCCGATTCCCTCGAAAACGCGTGGAGCTCAACAGAGGGAATTTGCTCAGACGCGATAATCACAAATGTCAATACTGCGGCACTCGAAAAGGCCCGTTGACCCTGGATCACATCCAACCCAAGACGCGCGGCGGCGTCGATAGTTGGGAAAATCTCGTCTGCGCCTGTGTCAAATGCAACAATAAAAAGGGCAGCCGGACGCCGGAAGAAGCCGGCATGCCGCTGCTCAAAAAGCCGACGCGGCCCAACTATTTGTTTTTCATGCAATATTTCATCGGCATCAGCGAACAGTCCTGGAAGCCTTATCTCTATATGAACTAACGCTGCGCTCAAATGGAATGATATATGAACGGCCGCTCTCATGCGGCTTTTATTTTGCCAGGCGGCGAGAGAATCGCTATGCTCTATAAGGTAAAGCTCGAAGCATTTGAGGGTCCGCTGGACCTGCTGCTTTTTCTGATAAAAAAGAGTGAGATCGACATCTATGATATCCCCATCTCGGTGATCACGCAGCAGTATCTGGAATATATCGAGATCATTCAACTCCTCGACCTGGAGGCGGCCAGTGATTTTATTCTCATGGCCGCCACCCTCATGCGAATAAAGGCGCAGATGCTGTTGCCCAAGCCTGAGGTCGAGGAGATGGATGAGATCGAGGATCCCCGTCAGGAGCTGGTATATCGTCTGTTGGAGTATAAACGATTCAAAGAGGTGGCGCTCGATTTGGCTGAGAAGGAAAAAGAGGCCAGACTGACCTTTCCGCGCGGCAGCTATACCTTCGAGCAGACGATCGCCCCTGATTTTTCCGAAATTTCGGATGTCACCCTGTTTGATCTCGTCGCCGCTTTTCGCCAGATCGTCGGCGCAAAATCAGCCGCGCCTGTGCATCGTATACATGAAATAAATGTGTCGCTGGAAGAACAGATGCAGCTTGTCATGAATACTCTGAGAGAAAAACGACAGGTCGCGTTCAGCTCACTGTTCAAAAAGGAGGATGACAAGCTCGTGCTCATCGTCACTCTCATCGCCATCCTGGAGCTGGTGAAGCAAAAGGCTATCAAGGCATCGCAATCAGCGGTTTTTGGTGAGATTTTAATCGAATATGTCAATGGATAAAGGACAACTCGTACGAATCGTCGAAGCCCTCGTCTTCGCCTCTGAGACGCCCTTGAGCGTGAACCAGATGCACGCCATTCTCAAGGACGTCGAGCCGTCGGAGATCGAAGCGGCATTGACGCAATTGGCAGCCGAATTACAGGAGCGAGCGATCTATCTCAAGAGAGTGGGCGGCGGCTATCGATTCAGCACCAGAGCCGACTATGCCGACTGGATCAGTGAGATGTTTCAGGAAAAGGCCAAGTCTCGCATGTCTCGTGCCGCACTGGAGTCGCTGGCCATTGTGGCGTTCAAGCAGCCGATCAGCCGCGTGGAAGTCTCTGCGATACGCGGCGTCAATTCCGATGGCGTGATGAAAAAGCTGTTGGATTTCCGGCTCATCACTATTTCCGGCCGCGACTCGGGGCCGGGCCGCCCGCTGCTGTTCAAGACGACGCAGGAATTTTTGAATTATTTTGGCATAAATGACATCTCCGAGTTGCCGCGGCCCAAAGAGATCGAAGAGCTCCTGGCAGAGGGCGAGGGCGCCGAGATCCTGAAAGAAATTCCCAACGAGGCCGTCGCCGCAGAGGCGGCGACAGCAGCGGATGGCGAGACGCCCGAAGACGAAAATTCACCTCCAGCGTCGGAACCAGCCGCGGAATCGGAAAGTGACCTCTCGTATGATGCGGATCAATAGATATCTGGCCAGTTGCGGTCTGGCATCCCGTCGCGCAGCAGAGGACTATATCAGCCAGGGCCGGGTGACCGTGAATGGCAGGCGAGCCCAGATGGGAGTGACTGTCGATGAATTCGATGTTGTGCGAGTCGATGGCAAGCAGGTGCGGCCGATTGCCAAAAAGGTCTATGTGCTCTTCCACAAGCCGAAAGGCATCATCACGACAGCCAAGGATGAAATGGGAAGAAAGAGTGTCCTGGATATGGTTAAGCTCGAAGAACGGATCTTTCCGGTCGGCAGGCTGGACCGGAACAGCGAGGGCGCCCTGCTATTGACAAACGATGGCGAGATGGCCAATCGCCTCTTGCACCCGAGTCGTCAGCTCTATAAAACGTATCGGGTGAGACTCGATCGTCCGTTGCAGCAGGAGGATTTACATCGTCTGGTCGCCGGTATGGAGCTCGAGGATGGACCAACAGCCCCTTGTCGGGCGCATCACTATACGGATGATCCGACGAAAATAGAACTGCGCCTGCATGAGGGTCGCAATCACATTGTTCGACGCATGTTCGCTGCGCTGGGCTATGAGGTGAAAGCTCTCAAACGCACGCAATTTGGCCCTCTGTCGCTGAAAAATCTGGCGCGCGGACAATGGCGGCTGTTATCGCCCATCGAAATCGTGCAATTGCGTCGAGCGGCGGGTGCGTCGGAGGCTGACGGATCAAAAATTCAAGACGATTGATTTATCAAATTGCATCTAACATAGAAAATTCACCCAGACTGATTCAATGGCACCGAAAAAAAAGATAACAATTGCGATCGACGGTCCTGCCGGCTCTGGCAAAAGCACGACGGCCAGAAGAGTTGCCGAAGAGCTGGGATATCTGTTTCTCGATTCCGGCGCGATGTATCGGTCGGTCACCTTTCTCATATTACGGGATGGCGCTGATCCGCACGATCAAAATGCCTCGCGCGAGGCGGCGCAAAAAGCCAGATTCCAGTTCAAGAGAGACCGTCGCGGCGAGCGCGTCATTCTGAATGGGGAGGATGTGACCGATGTCATCCGCACACCGCTGGTGACCAACAACATCGCCCCGGTGGCGGCGAATCCGGCTGTGCGCGCCATTCTGGTCGACAAACAGCGCGAACTGGGCAAAAACGGCGGCATTGTCGCTGAGGGGCGCGATATTGGCACGGTCGTCTTTCGGGATGCCGAGCTCAAAGTTTTCTTAAATGCCTCCATCGATGAACGCGCCAGAAGGCGCGCCAAAGAGCTGCGCGCAAAGGGAATTCCGGTCGATTTTGACAAGCTGTTGCAGGAGATCAGACGGCGCGATAGAAGTGACTCCACCCGCGAGCACGGGGCGCTCAAAATGGCGCCCGATGCCGTGCAGATTGACACGTCTGCATTGACGATTGACCAGCAAGTCGCCGTTGTCGTCGAACAGGCGAAAATACGGGGCGCCTAGATGATATGCAAGTGATCGTGGATGCAAATGCCGGACCGTGCAGCGGCGTCAAACGGGCGTTGCGGTTGATCGAGGCGCAGTTGGCGCAGGACGAGGAGATCCTGGCCCTTGGATCGATCATCCATAATAAAGCGGAGATGGAGAGACTGGCGGGCATGGGGCTCACGACAATCGATCAGGCTGTCGTCGAAGAGGGCGGTCTCGACCGCCTGCGCGACAAAAAGGTGTTCGTGCGGTCGCACGGCATCGGCAAGAAATTGGATCAGCAGGTGCGCGATACCGCCCTGGCCGTCTGTGACGGCACGTGCCCGAACGTCCGCGCAATTCAAAAGACGATCGAGCGCTATCATCAGCGCGGCTATCAGATCCTGATCGTCGGCACGCCGGGGCATGCCGAAGTGGTCGGACTGAGCGGCCACTGCGATGATCAGGCGATCGTCATTCAATCGCCAGAGGAGGTCGCAGCGCTGCCATTTGCCGAAAAACGGCTGCTGGTGGCACAGACTACGGTGGCGCGCAATAAATTCCTTGCGATACAGGAAAAAATATTGCAAATTGCTCCTCACACTCTCGTGCAAGACACGACATGCCGACAGGTATCGAATCGGCATGCAAACATGAGAAATTTTGCCGCCAGCGTTGATGTGCTGCTGCTCGTCGGCGGCAAAAACAGTTCGAATACGCGAGTGTTATTCGAAATAGCTAAACAGCGCAATCCGCGCACTTTTTGGATCGAAGCTGCAACCGACATTGAACGCGACTGGCTCATCGCCGATTCCATCGGCATCACCGGCAGCGCGTCGACGCCGTTATGGCAGCTGCAAAAGATCAAAGAGTATGTGGAGAGCATAACTTAACTAAACTTTTATTTTGTTCTTTTATCATCTGAACAGAATAAAGGAGGATCATTTAAATCATGACAGAAGAAATGAACCCCAAACCCCTTGCAGATGAAAATCTTGAGCCGGCCGCGGAAAGCCCGGCCAACGAAGGTGTACAGGCGGAAGCTGTGTCAAGCGCCCAAACCCAATCCCCTGAAAGCGCAGCAGATCCGGATGTGCTCCCGGATATGTCGCCAAAGGAACAAGTTGAAATCGAAGAGGGAAAATCGTACGCCAGCGTCGATGAACTCGATCGCCTGGAAAGAGAATACAACGACGATGAAGTTGAGGCGATGTCAAAATTCTACGAAGACACGCTCGTCGATTTCAAAGCGGGCCAGGTCGTGCTCGGCAAGATCCTTGCTATCGGCGAAAAAGAGGTCTCTGTAGATATCGGCTTTAAATCAGAGGGCAATGTCCTGGTTGAGGAATTCGATCATATCAAGGACGTCAAGGTCGGCGATAATGTCGAAGTCCTGATCGATGAAATAGAGGACGCAGATGGTTTTCTCGTGTTGTCAAAGAAAAAGGCTGACTTTATGCGGACGTGGGACAAGGTGATCGAATCCTACGAAAGCGGCGAGGTTTTGACCGGACAGTGTGTACGCAGAATCAAAGGCGGCATCGTCGTCGATCTCGGCGGCGTTGATGCCTTTCTCCCGGGCTCACAAATCGATGTTCGACCGATTCGTGATTTTGACGCGCTCATCGGACATGACATGGAATTTAAAATCGTCAAGGTCAATCACTTGCGCAAAAACATTGTCGTTTCACATCGCGTCCTGGTCGAGCAGGAGATGAAAGGCCAGCGCGAAAAGATACTGGCCGATCTGCAACGTGGTCAGGTGCTGGAAGGCATTGTGAAAAATATCACCGATTTTGGCGTCTTTATCGACCTGGGTGGCGTGGATGGACTTTTGCACATCAATGACCTCTCCTGGGGTCGTGTCTCGCACCCGTCCGAGGTCGTGGCGCTGGATGAAAAAATCAATGTCGTCGTGCTGGATTATAACGAGGATAAAGACCGCATATCTCTCGGTCTCAAGCAGCTGCAGCCTCACCCATGGGAAGATGTCGAGTCGAAATATCCGGTCGATTCGGTGATTCGTGGCAAAGTGGTCAGCCTCTCCGACTATGGTGCGTTTGTCGAGCTGGAAAAGGGCGTTGAAGGCTTGATACATATCTCCGAGATGTCATGGACGCAACACATCAAGCACCCGTCGAAAATTCTGGCTGTCGGCGAAATGGTCGATGCCAAGGTGTTGAATATCCAGAAAGAAGAGCGCAAGATTTCGCTCGGCCTCAAACAGCTCGATCCCGATCCCTGGGATACACTGGCCGAACGTTATCCGATCGGGTCACGCCATAACGGCATCGTCCGTAATTTGACCAACTTTGGCGCGTTCGTCGAGCTGGAAGAGGGCATTGATGGGCTCATCCATATCTCCGATCTGTCGTGGACGAAGAAGATACGTCACCCTGGCGAGGTGGTCAAAAAGGGAGACGAGATTGAAGTCATTGTGCTGAACGTAGATCGGGCCAATCGGCGTATATCGCTCGGCTACAAACAGACGCAGGATAATCCATGGGACACTTTTGAGAACGTCTACAAAAATGGCACCCAGGTCGAAGGCAAAGTGGTGCGCCTGATCGAAAAGGGTTTGCTGGCTGAATTGCCTGACGGCGTCGATGGTTTTGTTCCCATGTCGCAGCTGGCGAAAGACAATATATCAAAACCAGCCGATCACTATCAGATTGATGACGTTCTTCAGTTAACGGTCATAGAGTTCAATAAAGAGAATAAAAAGATTGTCCTGTCAGAGAGACAGGTTTCCAACCTTGAGGAAGCGAAGGTGAGCGTCGAAGCCGAAGTCGCCGAATCCGAAGAGGAAATTTCTCTCGAAACCGCCAAGTCAACGGCGAAACACAAGACGAAAGAAGCCAGGACAAAAACCGCCGATGTCAAAGAGACGCCCGCAGAGACGGCGCCAGAAGCAAAAGGCGCAAGCGAGGGTGCCGAGGGTGTAGCAGAAAAGGCTGACCAGGTGGTCGAGGCCGCGGAACCGACGGCAGAGCAGTCGGAGCCGGCAACAGCGGAGGCCGCAACCGAGGGTGCCGAGGGTGTAGCGGAAGAGGCAGACCATGTGGTCGATTCTGCGGAACCGGCGGCAGAGCAGTCGGAGCCGGCAACAGCCGAGGCCGAAGAAAGCGCTGATGCACAAGACGAGGCGCCGGCGCCCAAAGCAAAAGCCAAAAAGAACAAGAAAGAGTGAGACTTTTCTTTGCAGGTAAGAGAAGAGTTGGGTCAGGCAATTGACTCAACTCTTTTTTTTTATGCCATTGACATTCTTTGCTTTCTTTTTATGATTGCTTGTCTTATTTTTAAATATCACCCGCGATGACGGACTCTTCGTCCCGAATGGGCGCTTAAACCCGGAGGAGCTATGTGGATTATCAAGTGGATCGTGATCGTGCTGGTCGTGATATTTCTCATCGGTTTTGCCATGCAGAATGCAGATGTGAATGTCCCGCTCCGCTTTTTGAAATGGGAGACGGTCAATGATATGCCCCTGTGGCTCATCATGTACCTTTCATTCGTTGCCGGCATGATCTTTTGGCTCGCTATCTCCATCTATCAGGTAATTTCTCTGAAAAACGAGAGCCGCAGGTGGCGGAAGAGGATAAAACAGCTCGAGAGCGAACTCAATCGTCTTCGAAATGTCTCTGTTGAAGATTCTGTCGTGGCGGATCCTGCTTCTCCTGAAGCAAGTCAGGCGTGAGGAGCTGTTCAATGAACTCGGTCTATATTCTCTACGTGACTGTTTTTATCATTCTGTTGCTGTTGATTGTGCTTTTTGTTTTCCACCGCAAGCCCAAGCGAAAATACAGTATTCAGGCAGAATATATCAACGGCCTGCACGCACTTGTCGAGGGTGACAAGGAGACAGCGCTTGCGCGACTGCGGAACGTCGTTCGCCATGACACCGATTATATCGACGCTTATATTCTGATCGGCAATATCTTCCGGGATATCGGCATGGTCGAGAACGCTATCAAAGTGCATCGTGACTTGCTGGTGCGCCCCAATTTGAGCGTTGAGCATCAAAAGACCATTTTGAGCAATCTGGTGTTGAATTATAAAAAGAATGGGCAACCCAAGTGGGCGCTCGCGACCTGCGATAAAATCCTTGCGATTGACAAGAAAAATCAATGGGCCAAAGAGAGCAAGCTGGGCTTGTACGAGGACATGGCCGACTGGCAGGGCGCTTATGATATCTTGAAAAAAAATAAAGCGATTGATCGGCTGCAGAAGGACGCCAGACTCGCGGCCTACAAGATTGAGCAGGGATTGCAGTTGAGTCGACTGCAGCAGGAGCACGATGCGCGTCTATGTTTTCGCGATGCCATTCGACTGGATGGCTTGAGCTTTGGCGCCTATCTGGAGCTCGTGCACAGCTATATTCGCGATGGTCGGAAACAGGATGCCTTGAAAGAGCTGAAAAGAACAATCCAGGCGTTGCCAGAATATGCGGATATTGCCATCAATGAGTTTGAAGAGCTGCTCTATGATCTCGGCGAGTTTGATGCTATCGAGAGCTTTTATAAACAGATCATCAGCGCCAATCCGAAATTGTCGGCTGCCCAGATGGCTTTGGCCGAGATCTATGAGAAAAAGGGTGAGCTGGTCAAAGCCGCCGAATACGCGCGCAAGGTGCTGCAGAATGATCCGAAAAATCAGCACGTCCTGCTTTTTCTCATTCAAATTGACAACAAGCTGCGACGATATGAATCTGCCGCCCTGCTGTCGGAGCAGGTCGCGGAGACTTTTTCGGCCAAACGCGCCTTTCGATGCAAACACTGTGGTCAACAGCAGGGCGCCTATTTCTGGCGCTGTCCGGCCTGTGCAACCTGGAATTCGGCTGAGAGGGTGTGACGTGAAGATCGCTCCTTTTGTCTTTCTACTGGCCCTCGGGGGATCGCTGTTATCCGTTGATGTGAGGATGCTGGAGAGTTTTTTCGAGCAGCAACGCTATGATGAACTTGAGCGTGCGATCTCGTCTCTACAGACTTTGCCGGATGATCCGTCCCTGCTTTTTTTTCGCGGTTATTTTCAGAGCAATCCGGATTCAGCCGTCACTTACTACGGCCGGGTCATCAACCATTTTCCGAATTCGAAATACGCGGACTATGCGCTGCTGCGTTTGGGTCAGTATTCCTATTTTGATGATGATTTTTCAACCGCCCGCCGCCATCTGTCCCGATTGGTGCGACATTTTCCGGATTCCGAATGGCGGGACGATGCGCAGTATCTCTACTGTCAATGCATCATCGCGCAGGGCAAGGTTGATTCCGCAAAACTGTTTCTCAAGGCTTTTGTGCAGAATGTGCAACGTTCCCCCTTTGTCGATGCCGCGATCCTCGACCTGGAGAGCCTGGGCGGTTTGCCTCTGGACACGCTGATATCGCAGAAAAAAAGTTCTGTCGGCTATTCGATTCAGGTTGCCTCTTATAAAGATTTCAATGATGCCAAAGATGTTCTGTACAAGCTTGCGCGCGTCTTCCCGCACGTCGAGATAGGGGAACGGACCCTGGGAAACACGAAATATTACAACGTGCTCATCGGCAGTTTTGAATCAAGAGAAAAAGCGTCAAGGTACGCCCAGCTCTATATTCAGCCGCACCTGACCGAATACAAAGTCGTCGAATACCATCGCTAGGTTAAAAAGAGGCTATACCCACGAAGCGGAGTAGATCTCATGAACAAGATGTGCTTGATTCTTTGCATCGCACACGCTCTTGCCGGCGTGCTCATCGCACAAGTACCCTGTACTAAAGTGGCGTCGTATCAAATTGACGCGCGCCTCGATCCGGCGCTGAAAACCGTCTCCGGAGCGGTCAATCTCACCTGGATGAACACCGGGACATCGGCCACCAAAGAGCTCTGGTTTCATCTCTATTTGAACGCTTTTAAAAATACAAACTCGACATTTCATCGGGAAATGGCGCGACACCACTCCGATATTAAGCAGTACATGGCGAGATTTGCGGACGACGGCTGGGGCTATTGCGACATCATCTCCTTCTCGGCTGCGGCAGGATCCTTTACGGCAGATCTCACGCCCCAGTTTGTCCAGCCGGATGACGATAACAGCGATGATGAGACGGTCTTCAAAGTTGACCTGCCGGCCGCGATCTCCCCGGGGCAGAGCGTCACGGTCAAGATCAATTTTGCGTCGCGCTTGCCGCATAGAGCGCCACGGACCGGCTATTATGGCGACTATTTCTTTGTCGCGCAATGGTTTCCGAAAATAGGCGTCTGGTATGAAAATGAATGGAACTGCCATCAGTATCATTCTCACAGCGAATTTTTTGCGGATTACGGCGATTATGATGTGCGACTGACTGTGCCGTCCAGGTTCATCGTCGGCGCATCCGGCGTGCGGACAGATTCGACCGCCAACAGTGGCGACACCGTGACCTATCGTTATCAGCAGGAGTGCATTCATGACTTTGCCTGGACAGCCTATCCGGGCTACAGGGTTGCCGTTCGCGCCTTTGAACATCCGGAGCTGCCGCCGGTGACGATGCGACTTTTGTATCAGCCGGATCACAAACGATATGTTGATGATTATTTTTCGGCAACTGAAAATACACTCAAGTATCTGGGACTTTGGTATGTGCCGTACCCCTATTCGCACATCACCATTGTGGATGCCGCCTGGAAGTCGAGCACCGGGGGGATGGAATATCCGACGCTCTTCACGGCCGGAGTCGACTGGTTGACGGCGCGCGGCAGCCAGGATCCTCTGGGCGTGACGGTGCACGAGTGCACGCATCAATTCTTTTACGGCCTGATCGGGTCCAACGAGTTTGAAAACGCCTGGCTGGATGAAGGATTCACCACCTATGCGACGAGTCGATGCATGAATACGGCCTATGGGCCAGGCGCTTTTCATAAAGTTTATCTCAGCCGCGATGGCTTTGGCATTCCCGTGACTTTTAAATCGAGCGAGAAAGATCAACGAGACTGGATCGTCGAAAATCATCAGGCTCGCGGTGCACGCGATGCCATGGATAAACATTCATGGGACTATGTGGATCGGCTCGCCTATCGCAATAATGCCTACGAAAAACCAGCCCTCATGCTGTGGACGCTGGAGAGTCTCCTCGGTGAATCCGTGTGGGCGGATATCATGCAAGCCTATGCGTCGCGCTGGTCATTCAACCATCCGAGGCCGCACCATTTCATCGACATCGTCAATGAATTCGCTCCGGAAAATATGGACTGGTTTTTCGACAAGATGCTGAAGGAGCCGGGTTTCGTCGATTATGCTGTGACCCATATAGAGTCCAATGCCGCTGTGCAACGCCGGGGCTACTTTGGCGTCGGCGAGGGCCGGGAGCTGAAAAATGATGCCGGCAAGGATGAAGAGTTCGAATCTCAGGTTCACGTCGAACGCCTGGGGCAGATCCAGTTGCCGGTGGAATTGCTGGTCACCTTTGAGAACGGCGAAACAGCCTCTGAACTGTGGAGCGGAGAGGAACTGTTTAAAATATTTCATTTTCGCGGCGCCAAGATTGAGAAAGCTGAAATCGATCCCTATCATAAAATCTGGCTCGATGCCAATCCGGTCAATAACGGAAAATATCGGCGGACAAATGGAGTCGCCTCACTTCGATGGGGAGCGGCATGGCTGTTCTGGCTGCAGGATCTGTTGGAAATGATCGCCCTTTTTTCCTGATGCGAATCGTGGAGAACACTAATGAAAATACGAAATGCTTTCAGACGTGGCTTTTCGCTGATGATTCATCATCGAATGATAATCGGCATCATTTATCTTGTCAATCTCTGCATAGCCCTGCTGTTCGCCGTGCCGACTTTTATCCTCTTTCATGAAAAGGTCGGCGCGCTGCTCCTGCGCGATGACCTGCTCTCCGGTCTGCCTTATTCGTGGTGGAGCTCTTTTCACTTCAACGCCGAGGGACTGGAAAAGACCATTCGTCCCAGTCTCGCCGGCTTTGGGCCGCTGCTGGACAATCTGGAGCTTTTATTGACCGGCCAGATCCAATCATACGGATGGTTTGTCATTTGCATTGGCCTGGCCTACCTGTTCATCGCCGCTTTTTTCAACGGCGGCGCCATCGCACTGTATGCTGACGAACGGCGATCTTTTTCAACCGGGCGTTTTCTCTCTTTTGCCGGGACATACTTTCATCACATGGCTGCCCTGGCCGTGACCACGCTGGTTCTTTTTGCGCTGGTCTTTAAAGTGATTCAGCCGGCCATTTTTTCCCTGGTGGACCAGGTTGTCGGCGACAGCCTGTCGCAATCTTTCGCCTGGAGCATCAATCTCATCGGCTACGCGCTGATCCTGGTCCTCATTTTTCTCCTCACACTCATTCTGGATTATGCCAAGGTGATCCTCATCAGCGAGAAAAAGAACTCGTCGTGGATTTGCATCGGCTTGGCCGCCGCATTCATTTTCAGAAACGCGCACAAAACCATTGGTTTGAACCTGCTGCTCGTATTGCTCGCCGCCGCCCTTGTGCTGGTCGCCGGACTGCTGTCGATGATAAACTCGTCCCAGCTCTTGTTGCTCATCCTCGGCTTTATTTTTCAGCAGCTCTTCATCGCCGCTAAAATTGCCACGCGACTGACTTTTTACGCTGCAGAAACAGCTTTGTACCAGGAATATGCCGCAGCCAGAGAGACCGTGAAGAAACGAAAGCGATGATCAGACTTTATGGATGCCTCTTGCTTTTGCTCGTCGTCCCTGCCATGATCGTTGCAGCCGACATCGAGATCACTGTCATTTATCCGGCTGAAAACGACACGATCGATGCAGCGGCAATCGACAGCAATTTCATTTTTGGCCAGGTGACTCCGGTGCAGGCTCAGCTCTATATCAATGGCCGTTCGGTTTCGCTGCACAAAAGCGGCGGTTTTCTGGCTTTTCTGCCCATCGCGCATGGTGATTTCATTTACTCGTGCCGTGCCGTGTCAGCGGGTGATTCTGCCGCCCTTGAGCGAACCGTCCATTATACGCCGCTGCGCGCCATGGCGACCGACTCGGTTGCCATTGATTTCGATTCGGTTTTGCCGCATTCCGACCTCGAGCTGCGGGCCGGCGATGTCGTCGATGTGAGTTTTCGCGGCACCCCGGCTTGCCGGGCGACATTCAGCATCGACGGGATCGTGGCCGACGCGCCAATGTCCCATGAAGACGATGCCGGCCTTTTGCATTGGGCAGAGGCTGTTTTCGGCCAGGGCGAGGTGCGGCGCACTGATGTCGCCGGCCTCTACCGCGGCAGCTATTTCATCCAATGCGCCGACACGGCTGTCCAGGTGTCGATTCACTGTCAGCTGATCGATCCGGCGGGCGATACTGCCAGAGTGACCCTGCCCGGGACCTTGTCGATAGATAAAACTGGCCTGCCGCGCATGGCCGAGACTGCATTGGATCTGACCGTGCTGCGCACCGGTCCGCGCAAGAGTTACTACTATTTTCTCCCCAGGGGCGTCAAATTGCAGTTATCCGGCAGGCAGGGGCGCAATTATCGCATCCGTCTGTCCGATGCAGAGGAGGCCTGGGTTGAAGACCATAAAATTCGTCTTCTACCCCTCGGCACGCCGGCGCCGCATCAACACATCGAGCTCGTTCGAACGAGGGATGCAGGCGCCTATACGCGCGCCTCGATTTACTGCAGTCAAAGAGCCCCCTATCGGATCGTGCAATCTGTTGCGCCAAATGCACTCAAAGTGCTGCTCTATGGCGTCACCGCCGACACGGACTGGATTCGCTACGATTTCAACGATCCCCTCATTCGCGACATTCGCTGGCAGCAGGTCGGACCGCACGTCTACGAGCTCACCATCGATCTACAGCAAAAGCACCCGTGGGGATATGAGGCGAGCTATGTTGAGAATCAGCTCTGTATCGATATAAAAAAGACGCCCGCTATCGGTAAGAGAAAGAGGTCGGCTTTGCGCGACGTGACCGTATTGCTGGATCCCGGACATGCACCCGACACCGGCGCTGTCGGGCCTACAGGCTATACCGAACAGGAAGCGAATCTGCTCCTGTCGCGGGCGTTGGCGGAAAAGTTACGCGATAGAGGCGCACGGGTCAAATTCACGCGGGCTGAAGAAGGCCTGTCGCTGGCAGATCGTTTCGATCTGGCCATGAACACAGAAGCGGATATACTGCTCAGCCTGCATCACAATGCGATTCCGGCCGGCGTCAATCCCTTCAAGAGTCGTGGCAGCAGCACCTACTATTATCACCCGCAAAGCCGTGAGCTCGCTCGCACCATCCATCGGCACATGCTGCGCGAACTCGGTCTGCCGGATTTTGGTCTGTACTGGGACAATCTGGCCATGTGTCGTCCCACGCGCATGCCGGCGGTGCTCATCGAGCCCGCCTTCATGATGCATCCTGAGGAAGAGGCGAAAATTCGCTCGTCGGAGTTTCGCGCTGCGTGCGCCGATGCCATCGTTGATGGCGTGGTGGAGTTTCTCCTGAAAAACAGGGAATAGATAGCCGGAAGAAGAAATTATTGACAGGGTGCGCTGTGTTATCCATTTTAGCGTGGCGATGACGGCAGCCACGCCCAGGGAGCACGTTAAAAAGGGCGCCTGAGCCTTGTTGCTCAGGCTTGCTGCATAACATAATTCATACGGGTGTGATCATATGGCTCTATTTGAAGATCTAAAGACGACGATGCTGGCGGACGGACTCTATGAAGATGATCTCAAGATGCTCGCCGACATCGGGAAAGTGCAAGAGCACTATAAAAACGGCATCATCTTTAGAGAAAATGATGTGGAAGACAGCATCTATGTGCTTTTGGAAGGCAAAGTCGCCATTGAGCGGAGAATTCTGCCGAATCAGCAGGCGATTCACGCGCACATTCAAAATGTGCGTAGGGGTCAGCTCTTTGGTGAAATGGGATTCATCGAGCGGCGTTCGCGATCGGCGACCGCCATTGCCAAAAGCCATGTGCGGCTCCTGCAACTGGATATCAAAGATTTGGAACATCTGATTGAGCAAGACGACAAATTTGGCGTGCGACTCTATCGAACGATCGCCGAGTTGTTGAGCCGGAGACTGCGTCGCATGAATGATCAATGGATCCGGACGGTTGAGAGTTCCTCCCTGAAAGAATTTGAGTACTTTTGATCAATTTACTGGAGGATAATGAACTGTGAAAAAGGTTCTTTTCCTCTCCCTGGTCTGTATTCTAAACTGCGAAGGGAAAATGTCGCAAAGGCAAGCTCCACATAACGATGCGTTTATTGCGCGACGACAGGGCATGGTGGAGCAGCAGATTGTGGCCAGGGGAGTGACGGACGGGCGAATCATTGCGGCCATGCGGTCTCTGCCGCGGGAAAAATTTGTCCCGAGCGACTATGCCGACCGAGCGTATGAAGATTATCCGTTGCCGATCGGGCACAATCAGACGATCTCCCAACCCTATATCGTCGCCTATATGACGGAAATCTTGCAGCTCGATGGATCGGAAAAGGTGCTCGAGATCGGCACCGGCTCCGGCTATCAGGCGGCGGTCCTGGGCGAATGCGCCAAAACGGTCTATTCGATGGAGATTGTGACCCCGTTATGCATTAAAGCGCGGGAATTGCTGGCGGAGCTCGGCTATCAGAATGTTCATGTTCGATGCGGCGATGGCTATGCAGGATGGCCCGAGGAAGCGCCTTTTGACGCCATCATCGTCACTGCGGCGCCGACAGAGGTGCCGCAAACGCTGGTCGAGCAGCTCGCCAACAATGGCCGTATGGTCTTGCCGGTGGGCAAATTCATCCAGAATCTCTTGCTCATCGGCAAAGATGCAAATGGTCTCGTCTCCAAAGAAAAGCTCATTGCTGTGCGTTTTGTCCCCATGACCGGCGGCGAGTGACGAGGCCGATCGAGCGAAACTTGTCGGTCAGTTCTGCGTACCTGTAAGTTACCATTGGATTCCATACGATGAGGTGATGCATGGATCATTCGAAAAAGCTTTATCGGGCGGGAAAAGGGCACGTCATTGGCGGTGTGTGCGCCGGATTTGCCGACTATCTCTCCATTGACGTCGTCATTTTACGCGTTTTGTGGCTGGTTTTGACGCTGATTCAGGGTGTTGGCGCCATTGCCTACATCATTTGCCTCGTGCTCATACCTAAAAATCCGGAGCATGAAAAACTGCCCGCGAGCGAACAGAAAAAGGCGGAAAACACCGGCCTTTACATCGGCATAGCGCTCGTCGTCATCGGGCTCACCGTTGCTTTTAATAATTGGTTTCATTTCAGGTGGTGGGACCTGGACTGGCTATTTGTCAGACTCCACTGGAACATTGTCTGGCCAGTTCTGCTGATCATCTTTGGCGTCTGGTATATTTATCGCTCCTCGCGCAAAGACGAAGGATCTGCCGCCGTCGCGATAAAGCGACTCTATCGAAGCCAGAATCAGAGGATGATCGGCGGCGTGTGCGGCGGTCTGGCCGAATACTGGAACCTCGATGTCACCCTCGTTCGCGTCGGTTATGCTCTGGCCACTGTGCTGACGGCCGTGTGGCTGGGCGTCATTGTCTACATTGTCATGCTCATCACGGTCAAAGAACGAGAGGGAAAAACTGATGAATAAAAACCATTCCTCATTGCTGATCGGGCTCATCTTCATTCTCGCCGGCGTCGGCCTTTTGTTGGATAAAATGCGGCTGTTTGATTTTGGCTGGCAGGAAACATATCCGGTCATTTTTCTTCTCCTGGCAGTCATCTCATTCATCAGTGCCTTTTCCGGCAAAAAGAATTCCGCATTCTGGGGCGGCGTGTTTGGTGTGCTTGGCGTTTTTTACCTTTTGCGCAATTTTGACCTCATCCCATTCTACCTGGTCCATGAATTATGGCCAATTTTTCTGCTCGCCCTTGGCCTCGGTTTCATCGCTCTGTTCATTTTCAATCCGAGGGAGTGGGGCGTTTTGGTCCCCGGCTTTATATTGACCGGGCTGGGCGTCATATTCATCCTCGAATCTCTGGACTTGATTCACGACCTCTTTGCAAACATTGTGGATGCGATATGGACCTACTGGCCTTTGATCCTGGTGCTGATCGGTATCGGATTAATACTGGGTTCTTACAAACGCAAAGAGGCAGATGATCGCAAAACTATAAAGGAAGAATAACGCTCCTGGGCTCTGTCTATCGCCGCAGCGGGATGGATGTAAATATGAAAGTACTGTTCATTGGCGGCACCGGCGTCATCAGTTCAGCCTGTTCCCAGGCTGCGTTCGAGAGAGGAATCGATCTTTATCTGCTCAACCGCGGCCAGACCTCTCGATCTGTGCCAAAGGGGGCAAAGCTGATCAAAGCCGACGCGCGCCAGCGCGACTCTCTCTTCGCTGCGGTGCAGGGGAGGCAGTTTGATGCAGTTGTCGATTGGATTGCGTTCACGCCCGACCATGTTCAGATGGATGTCGATGTCTTTGCCGGACGGACAGGCCAGTTCATCTTCATCTCCTCGGCGTCCGCCTATCAAAAGCCGCCGCCGCGTCTGCCCATCACCGAGGAGACGCCTCTGGAGAATCCCTTTTGGCAATATTCAAGAGACAAGATCGCCTGCGAACGATTGCTGATGCAGCGCTATGAGGACGGTTTTCCAACGACGATCGTCCGTCCCTCGCACACCTACGATCGCACCCTGTTGCCCTGCCGCGGCGGCTGGACGACCATCGATCGCATGCGCAATGGACAGCGCGTCGTCATTCATGGCGACGGCACATCTCTATGGACGCTCACCCATCACCGCGATTTTGCCAGGGGTTTTATCGGACTGCTGGGTAATGAAAAGGCTATTGGCCAGGCCTATCACATCACATCGGACGAGTGGCTGACCTGGAACCAGATCTATGCGACGCTGGCGCAAGCCGCCGGCGCGACCGTGCTGCCGGTCTATGTTCCGTCCACGGTGATCAACGAATGGGACGCAGAGGTCGGCGCGGGTCTGCTGGGCGACAAAATGCACAGCCTGATCTTTGATAACAGCAAGATCAAATCTCTCGTGCCCGACTTTAGCTGCACCATCCCCTTTGCCGAGGGTGCGACGGAGATGATCGCCTGGTATGACGCGAATCCGGCGCTCAAGATCATTGATGATCGCTATAACAATTTGACAGAAAAACTCTTGCCGTAAAAGGACGACGGATGCGAACTTTTGCCTATACTACCGCCCAGGGAGAACCGCGCATCGGCGTGATCTACGACCAGCGTCACCTCGATTTCACCCGCATTTGGCAGATTTTCAAGGAAATCCGCAATTCGCCACGCACGCCCGACTATCATTTTCTCCAGCTCATGATCGAGATGGAGAATTTTTCGCAAGCGCTCATCACGCAGGTGATTCAGGAGGTGCAGGACCTTCGCGGTCTGGACGATCTGGTCATCCAGAAGGAGATCACCTACGATGTGCCCATCCAGCGGCCGACAAAGATATTGTGCATGGCGCGGAACTATCGCAAGCATGCCGAAGAATTCGATCACGACGTGCCGACGCGGCCGATTTTTTTCGGCAAGTTGCCGTCTTCGCTGCTGCCGCACGAGGGTGACATCCGTTTGCCGCGGGACATCGGCCGCGTCGACCATGAGGTTGAGCTGGCCGTGGTCATCGGCAAGACAGCGTCGCGCATATCTGAGAGCGACGCGATGGACGTCGTCGCCGCGTATACCATTGCCAACGATATCAGCGCGCGCGCGCTGCAGAAGGAGGCCGCTGCCAACGGTGAGCCATGGACGCTGTGCAAGGGCATGGATACTTTTTTGCCCATCGGCCCCTATCTGATCCCGGCGGACGCGGTGGCGGATCCGCACAATCTCGATATCGAATTGAGCGTGAGTGACGAGACGAAACAGCGTTCAAATACAAAAAACATGATCTTTCCCATACCCGAGATGATCTCGTACATGTCCCGCCACATCACGCTCGCACCCGGCGACATCATCTGTACCGGCACGCCGGAGGGTGTCGGCCCCATCAAGCCGGGTGATCTGGTGCAGGCTGCCATCGAGGGCATGGGCGTATTGCGAAATCGAGTTGTCGGTGAATGAAAGTGACGGACAAAAGCCTCACACAAAGCGTTCGTCGATGCAATTCAGTTTTATCTCAGGGGCTTCAGCATCGGAAAGGGTAGAGCATGCAGATCGTCACCGATGAAATGATCCAGCAGGTGCTGCGGGAACAGGGCGAAAATGATTTTTGGCAAACTGAGCGTTTGATTGCGCGGATGTCTCGCGAGCAGCCGGCGATCCTGTCTTATCTCATGGGCGCCAGCGAGGATCAGGAGCAATATAACTTTGATGAAAAGCAGCTACTGCTTTTTCTTGGCGTCAACATCTCGCAGATGATGCAGCAAACGGCGGCAGCGATAAAACAGGTTTCCATGGCTGACCTCGAAGCGGCACAGGAAAAAAATATCCAGATGTTCGAATATCTCGAAAATGAGACGCCCAACGATTTTGAGAGCACGACCGCGCTGATTTTCAAGCAGTATAATCAGAAAAATGTTTTGCGCTATGTGATCGAAACCCTGGTGGATGATGATGATCCGCACATCCGGCCGGAGCGCAAGGGATTGATCTTTTTTGATCTCAAGACCATCCTGGATTGCCTGGATCAATGAGCGGATGAATGAGGAGGTCTAAAAGACAAAAATAAGGTTTGTCACATATAGCGCGGATTATTCAGAAAAACCTCACACAAGACCCTAAGACACAAAGAAGCAAAGGCTTAAAAATGAGTCAGCAGAATAAAAGTTTTTTAAGCTATCTTTTCACGGTGTCTAACCATAATAAAATCAATCTTTGTGTCTCGTGTTTTTGTGAGTTTGTGTTGATCTTTTGCGTCTTTGCCAGAGACTGACCTTTTGCGCCGAACTCAAAAAAACGCTTGCTTTTATGGCGCAAATGTGTAAATTTTTGCAGCTTTTGCGAGAGTAATTCAGTGGTAGAATGCAAGCTTCCCAAGCTTGACGTCGCGGGTTCGAGTCCCGTCTCTCGCTCTCCACAGCGTGACTAGAGCGGATAGACATACAGCTGCAGATTGCCGTTGAAGAAAACCGCACGCGTGTCATCCGACGGTGAAGCAAACATGTCCCCTGCCTCAACCGTCAGCATCAACGGTTCAGCGCTCGGCGAAAAGGTGACGCGTTGCTGCTCTTGCAGGGTGCTCTCGCCGCAAAATGCTACATCCTTTTGATACAGGACAGTGCCGCCGTGATTCAGCAGGAGGATGAATTTCAGGTTTTTCGTCGTCTTGTTTTTGAGACCGTATTTCACCGTGGCGGGCAGCTGGCCGTTCACGAGAAAGGGGGAATCTTCCGCCAGACTGATGGTTTTCGTCTCTCCCTGAGCGATCTCGATGACAGTTGTATCATACTCGATCGTCAGCGTGTCCGACACGAGCTGCAAGTCCTCGCCCCAGCCAATGACGAAATCGGTGCACGGCGCGACAAAAAAGGTGCGCTGGTCGCTGCTCTTGCCTTCATAACACCAGCCGCCGGTGCTG
>RQOI01000009.1 GCA_003854995.1 Candidatus Zhuqueibacterota bacterium | reverse complement strand
CGCCTCCTCGGCCTGTTGGGTGAGGACGAATGGGCCTGGCAGGTGGAGGATTGGCAGGAACGGCTGCGGGCGTTCAGTCAGGGCGAAGAGAAGGACAGTCAATAAAAATGTTAATCAATCGATGGAGAAAAATATTGCAGAACAAAATCGAACAACCATTGCAACGAAAGGATAGTGCATGGAACAGAGCATCTCATTGAACGACGTGTTGTCAATTTCCGAAGACGTTGTCGCGCGTACGGTCGAAGGTGAATTCCTCATCATTCCGATCGCCTCCGGTGTCGGCGATATGGAAGATGAGTTGTACAGTTTGAATGAGTGCGGCAAGGCGATTTGGGATAAACTGGATGGCAAAAAAAGTCTGGCTCAGGTCAAAGCCGATCTGATGCTGGAATACGAGGTGACGCCGGCAGATATCGAGAACGACGTTCTCAGTTTTGCTGCCGAATTGTTCAAGAGGAATATACTTGTCCGGATTTGATCCTTCATTACAGCTTGTCAAGCACAGCAGCGAACGGCTCCTTCCCAGCAGGGCATTTGTAGAACTCATCCGTGCAGTTCTCGATAAAGGAGCCGATTTTCGTTTGAGAGCAAAAGGCTTCAGCATGTATCCTTTTATTAAGGAGGGTGATCTTGTCACCCTCGGCAGGATCGATTTGGCCAGGATACGCGTAGGCGACGTGATCGCTCTGCCGCACCCGGAAGAAGGGAAATTGATCATCCATCGCGTGGTTCGCATTGACCGCGATCATCTGAAGACAAAAGGTGACCATAATCCGGTGAGCGATGGGTGGATTGAGAGGGAGAGCATCCTGGCGATCGTCTTGCGCGTGCAGCGAACGGAAAAAGAAGTAAAGCAGGCGCATGTCGTGGTGCAGCGTCTCATTGTCTTGTTGTCGCGATTTCTGCGCACGCCGCGCGTTCGCCTGAAACTGTATAAAACGCTACTCATTCGCGGAGAACGGTACTGATGAACAGTGTCGTCCGGAACAAACCTTTGCGCGATTTTGAAATCTGGGACCGCTATGACAGCCCGGAAAAATTGTACAGTTTTGACCTGGAATTGACCGCCAGATGCAATCTGAATTGCCGGCACTGCTACATCAATGTGCCGGCGGGCGACAGCCACAGCGCCTGCAACGAGATGACGGTCAAGGAGATCTCTTCTATTGCGGATCAGGCCGTCGATCTGGGCGCCGTCTGGTGTCTGCTCAGCGGTGGTGAACCGCTGCTGCGCAAGGATTTCAACGATATCTATCTGCTGCTGAAAAAGAAGGGCCTGCTGCTGTCGGTTTTCACCAATGCGACGCTGATCTCGGATAAGCACATTGAACTGTTTCTCAAATTTCCACCGCGCGATATCGAGATCACGGTCTATGGCGTCACGCCGGAGACCTATGAAAAGGTGACGCGTCGTCCCGGTTCGTTTCAAGCGTTCAAACGCGGTCTGGATCTGCTGGTCAGCAGTGGCCTGCATGTCCGCCTCAAAGCCATGGCGCTGCGCTCCAATGTGCACGAAATGGCGCAAATTGCTGAGTTTTGTCGACGTTATACCAAAGATTATTTCCGCTATGATGCAAATTTGCATCTACGCTTTGATCGCAACGTCGCTAAAAACCTAGAGATCAAAAGCGAGCGGTTGTCAGCGGCGGAAATTGTGGCGCTGGAGGAGAGCGATCGGGAACGTTTCGCTGCTCTGCAAGAACAATGCGACAAATATGTGATGCCCGAATTTGAGCGCAACACCTCCACGCAGGTCTTT
>RQOI01000139.1 GCA_003854995.1 Candidatus Zhuqueibacterota bacterium | reverse complement strand
TATTCGATATGCTTGCAGGTGCCGAGCTCGTTGACTTTGAAATCCGGACAGGAACAAAAATTCATGCCAAATTCGCGACTGCGTATGGCCACCTTGTATTCATTGTCGGATAGCGGATTATAGACGAGAAAATCGGAAAAAACGGGATGACTGCCAATGTTGTGCACCTCAAAATTTTGCTTTTCAGCAAACTGGCGTCGAAGGGCTATTTGCCATTCTTCCACGGACATGTCATCCGGTTTGCGATAATAGGGAACGGGCTTTATCTTTTGCTTGGGCATGGTCGCTCGGTTCTTTGATTATAGATTTGCTGCCTTGTACTCACATTTCTATAGCGGATGGTAAAAAGCACAAAGGCAAAAATCAAGTCCTTTCTCGATGATCAACTTGTAATTTTGCCATGGACACGCTTTACTGTCGTGCCGCGACTTCCATTCGCTAAAATGCTTTTCCATGGCTACACTATCTACTACATACTATCTACTACATACTATCTACTATCTACTGCCCTCCACCACCTTCACACCCTCATCAACCCTAATGACATACGCCTTACCTCCCGCCCGCGCAATCGCCTCGGCCACTTTCTCCGCGTTTTTCGGCGCATAGGCGAACATGCAACCGCCGCCACCGGAGCCGTTGATCTTGGCGCCCAGAGCGCCCGCGGCCATCACCGCATCGATCATGCGATCGATCTTGTGCGTCGAGATGCCGAGGCCGTCGCGCAGCTGCTCCTGATGTTTGGTCAGCAGATGACCCAGCTGGTCATGATCAAACGGTTCAGCGCCCATGAGCGCCTTAGCCACCTGGGTAATGTGCCGGTCGATGATCTGCGCGCGCAAAATCTTTTTCTGTTCGGCGGACAGCTGTTCGGCAAAGGCGTCGATCTCTTGGTCGGAGAGGGCGTGGATGCTTTTTCCCATGATCCGCAGGCCGTGTTGGGCGCCATTTTTCACCCGTGCGAGGATGCCCTTGGTGTCTTTGGGCTCGCGCGAATCGCCCAGGACAAACGTGCCGAGCTGCACCGGCAGGGCTTCCGGCTGTGTGCCGTTCTCGAAAGAGATGAATTGCACGCCGCCCAAGGCCGACGCGTAGTGATCCATCATGCCACCCGGCTCTTTGAACTCGAGGACTTCGGCCGCATGCGCCAGCGCCGCAATTGCCAGCGGATTGGCCGCTCGCTCATCGCCCGCCATCTTGAGCAAAAAGGCACTCCAGGCGACCACCAGCGCCGAGGAGCTCGCGGTGCCGGAATTGATCGGGATGGCGCCGCGCACGACCACGTCGACCCCAGCCTTCAGGTCGAGTCCGGCCCGTTGCAGCACATTGAGCGTGCTTTTAAAATAATCGCGCTCTTTCGAGTAGCGAAGCGGGAAAAAGAGGGAAAAGGCATCGTATTCGCCCACATCCGGGCAATCGATGCGGACTTTATCATCCCCGGAAAAATCTCCCTGAATCTTGATGCGCAGATTGATGGCAGCGGTGATGACAGGCAAACCCAAATAATCCTGATGCTCGCCAAACAGGCAAATTCGCCCGGGTGCAGATACCGATAGTTGCGTTGGCATATGTTTCTCCCATGATCGTTTGCCCCCGAAAAACAGCATTCATCACACTATTGTAATAATTCTTGGGCAAAATTCAAATGACAATTTGCCGGGCACAGAATAGTCCTGCAAGATAGTTTTCTGTAATTTGTCATTTGAAATTTGTAATTTTCCCCATGCCGATATTCAAGATAACAGATGATCTCGTCTTTCCCCATCCCTCCCTGGCCGAAGATGGTCTCCTCGCCATCGGCGGCGATTTGCGTCCCGAGCGGCTGCTGCTCGCCTACTCGAACGGCATCTTTCCGTGGCCGGAAGGCGAAGGCACACCTATTCTCTGGGCTTCGCCTGATCCGCGGCTGGTGCTGTTTCCAGATAACTATATCGTCTCGAAGCGGCTCGAGCGGATGATTCGCCAGGGCAAATTTACCATTTCCTTTGACGAAAATTTTACCCAGGTCATCCGCTCTTGCCGCCTCGCAGCGCGACCGGGTCAGCGCGGCACCTGGATAACGCGCGCGATGCTCAAGGCCT
>RQOI01000138.1 GCA_003854995.1 Candidatus Zhuqueibacterota bacterium | reverse complement strand
ATCGACATTGAAATCAGGGTGTTGCAGGACAAAATCGTACGCGCCATCGCCGTCGAGGTCGCCGATGCCGATGCGTTTGAGCGTGACCTCATCCCTGAGTTTGATGGAGAACCACGGCTGATCCCCCGACAGGGTGAAGAGATAGGCCTCTCCCGGCGAATCGCGCTCGACATCCTCGATCACTGTTTTGATCCGGTAGCGATAGCCGTGGCCCGGTAGCGCCGTCGTGTCGAGATAGTTCGTCGATCCGGCTACGGGGCGCGGATTCACCCTGGCGAAATCGCCCAGTCCGATGTCCTGCCGATAGACGTTGTATTGGACATTCTCCGGATCCTCTTTGAGCATTCGCCAGCCCACATAGACGACGCCTTCTTTCACGGTCAGAGCGACGACGCCGCGATCGATCTTTTCGACGACCTGGGCGGCCAAGTGGAGTGGAGATGTCAGGAACAGAACGAGGCACATCCGGATCAAAAGGCCTATCCAGCTCGAGCTATGCATATTTTCCCTCTCTTTTCAGAATCGGCGCCTTTAAAAAATAAAGCTGAGCGAATAGGCCTGCACGCTGCCGAGCAGGCCGATGTTGCGATAGGCATAGTCGATTTTCAAGCCCAGCTTGGCCATGCGCATGAGGATGCCAAAGCCGTAGGACATGCCGTATTCGGTGTGCTGCATGAACAGGCCCTTATAGCCGGTGCGCAGATAAAAGCTGCCAAAAGACGGCATGGTGAATTGATACTCACCGCCAAGATTGATGGACTCGCTGTTATTATTCGGATGCAGGGCGTTCACTTCCAAGGTCAGGCGGTGGTTCGTCGTCACGAGTGGGTGCATCGCCACGCCGATGCGGAAGATGAGCGGCAGCTCCCAGGCCTGCGTCCGGTACTGACCTTCGACATTGTCGTAATTGCCGGCAATGTTCGGATTCGGGTCGATCGCCTGCAGCAGATCCATGCCATCGTACTGCATTCTTGTCCCATAGTTGGAGATGCTCATGCCGATGGCGAGCCCATCGTCGCGCTCGCCGGTGGGGGAGAAGAATTGCGTGTTGACCAGCGTTCCGAGATCCAGGGCCATCGCGTTGGCGTTCACATGCCAGATATTGGAGCTGACCAATTTGGCGCTGCCGCCAAAGGCAAACCACTGGGCCAATCGGCGAGCATACGAGAGCGAGATGCTGAATTCGTTCGCCGTATAGCGCTCACCGGTGCCGTCCTGCATCATCAGGGTGGTGACATCCTCTTTGCCATAGTTCATCTGACTGTAAGAGACCGCAAAGGTGCCGAGGCGCGGAAAGACCAGGCCCGCAGCGGCAAAATTGGAATGGATATCGATGATCCATGGCTGCATGTTGAAAAGCACTTGATTATTACGCATGAGCGCCAGTCCGGCCGGATTCCAGTAGCAGGATTCCAGATCAGCGGATGAGGCGACGACCGCATCACCCATGGCGCTGCCGCGACTCCCATAGCCGATCTCCAAAAAATTTGCGGCAGTGGTGCCGCGCCGGTACGGCTCCTGTGCGGAGAGGACACTGTTCAGCAGGAGCGCAGCGATCACACAAGCGGCGAAATTTATGTTGAATTTTTTCATGATCATCAACTCCTATGCTCATTTAATGATGGCAAATTTACCCACTTTTTCAGCGCCCGTCCGTTCGGCTTTGACATGATAGAGATACATGCCCGCCGCCACTTCCAGGTCTTCAGCCGTCTTGACGTCCCAGTGCGCGACGCCATTGTCGCCCTCGTTGCGGACGAGGAGCTCGTCGACAAACACGCCGCTGATGGTAAAGATGGTGATGGTGCACTCTGCGGGCAGGTGGGTGAACATGATGCTGCGTCGCTGATTCAGATACCAGTTGGACACCACCGGCTCCATGTCGTTGGTGGCGATATAGGGATTGGGAACCACCTTGATGTCCTCCATACCGGCATTCAAGGCGGCCGCATTGAGTTCACCCTCTGGCACGATCCGGAAGGTGAGCGAATCGGTGGAGAAATGCGGTCTGTTGAAGGTGAGAAAATAGACGTCTCCGGCCTGTGGCTGGCTGCCGAATTTGATGACAAAGACAGTTTTTTTCCAGCGGTAGCTCCCCGGATCGATGGCGCAGAAGAGCAAACGATCTTCAGTCCAGTCAAAGACGCCGTTCAGGTTGTCATCGACGCCCACGATATCCAGCGTGTCGTATTCGCCGTCCGTCGTCGGGAAGGTCTTGTTGATCATCAAACAAGGCCACGCGAGATTGATCAGCTGTTGTTCCGGCTCGATCTTGACGCTGTCATCTCTGATGGCGCCACCGTTGATCTTGCCGATATAGGCGTCCGGATCATTGGTGAAGATCAGCTCGTAATCCCAGGGAAAGTATTTGATCGCATCGACGGTCGGCAGGATGTCGATCTCCGCCACTCCCTGGGCCCAGCCGGAGTTGATATAGTCATAACCGCCGTGGATCGAGGTGATGTGATTGGCCTGCAGGGTCATGACAACACCATCGGCGGCATCTGATTTCATTGGACTGCCGATCTTCATGAACCACTCTTTTTGCGGGGCTGTCTCGTCAAAATTAATTTGATCATAGACCAGATTGTCCAGAATGGATTCACCGGGTCTTTCGTAGGTCACGACGCGTTGGCTGTCGCTCACGTCATAGATGGTATAGCCATTGGTCAAATAGTAGTACGGATGGTTGGTCGTGTTTTTCAGCAACGACAGGGTGTCGGCGTCAAATTTGAAGGTATAGATATGGTTGTTTTTGAGCGTATTCTTGGCAAAAATTTCCGCGGTCACGGATCCGGAGGTGTTTTTGATGCTGCTCGCCAGGATTTCCAGAGAGTGTGGCGAATATCCCGGTGCGACCGCACGAGGGGTGACGATCTGGACATTCTTGCCGATGTGCCGGATCTGCTCGTATTCATCCAGCTCTATGACCAGGTTGTTCTCCGACGGCGCGATGCCAGGAGGGGCGGTCTCTTCGTCGATGCCATAGTCATAGGCGACAATGCCATAGTAGTAGGTCATGCCGTTCTGCACATTTTCGTCGACGAAATAATGGGTGAGGCCGGTGTCATCGCCGAGATAATATCCCATGCCGTTCAACAGGCCGAAATTGGTAAAGCCGCGTTTGCCGTCCTTGATGTCGCACTGATAGATGGGCTTGTACATGGCCGGCGTGCCAAAGCCGTCGGTCACCACCTGCGCATCCTGAAATTTTTTGTCCGTGGCGCGGATGAGTTTGTAGCCTTCGAAATCATTGATGCCGCCGAGAAACGGCTCGCGCGAAGCCTTGTCCGCGACGTCATCCCAGGTGAGCACGACTTTGGCGTCATAGGCAGTGGCTGTCAGCGTCGGCATTTTCGGCGGCTGGGCAAAGCGATAGTCTTTTTCATAGATCAGCTGCACGACCTTTTTGAGTTCGAACAGCACTGGTGCGCGCGGCGGCTGCTGGCTGAGGTCAGAGAGCTGATCATATGAGTGCAGAATCGACATGGAGACGCGTTCTGTCCGACCCTTGTAGAGCGGGAAGGGGCCGGAGGCAAAGACTTCGATGAGGTTGGAGATCTCGCCGATGAATTCCTTGAGCAGGCCAGTGCCGGTGAGCTGCCACATGACCCAGTCGGCATGAAAGGTCTTGGGCTGACCGTTCAACTGCTCCTGCACGTGAAACAGGCTGAAGGCGCTCAGGCCGAGCATGTCCGATTCCGTGACATCGGTGGCGTTATAGTTCGGCTCGCAGCCGAGGCCCTCGATAAAGTCGGGCCGATGGTTGCACTCGCCTTCGTCTGGCCCGTCGTAATTCAGCTCGCCCGGCCCAATGCCGTCCAGACCGACATCATCGCCGGGATTCTCATCTGTATCATAGATGCCGTTGTTGTTCTTGTCATCGCCATCATTCCAGTCCTGGTCCTCGTCGGACGACCAGTGATCTCTCAGGTCATCCATCTCCAGGTTGTAGAATCTGAGGAATT
>RQOI01000137.1 GCA_003854995.1 Candidatus Zhuqueibacterota bacterium | reverse complement strand
CGTCGTCCGGCGCCAGTCTCGCCCAATGTCCGGTGGCGATCCTGTCGAAGCGATGTCCCGCCTTTTCCTGGAACGCGCCGAATTTGACCAGCCGATTGCACATCATATCGGGATTGGGTGTCAGGCCGCTCTTGACGGTTCGGATGGTGTAATCGACCACGCGCGCCCAGTACTCTTTCTGCATGGACAGCACCTCGACCGGCACACCCAGCTGCTCACCGACCTGCAGGACGTAATCGATGTCCTCCTGCCACGGGCAGTCGCCCCAGCTGGTGTCATCCTCGTTCCACACCTTGAGATAATAGGCGGTGAGGTCATGGCCCTGCTCCTTCAATAGATACAACGCGACGGTGCTGTCGACGCCGCCGGATGTCAGGACGGCAATTTTCATGGGAGAAAATAGAAAAATTTTAGCAAATATGAAAGGTCTGAAAAGATGAATTGAACCACCGAGACCGCCGAGGGGCACAGAGCTTGTTCGTTCAGGGATTCCATCCCTGGACGCGCGATGTCCCAGGGCTTCACGCCCTGAGAAGGACCAGGTCCTGACCCCTTCTGCGCCCCGGATAGTCAAATGCTGGTCGAATGTGTCATTCTTCGTGCCCCTTTGTGTTTTCGTGTTGATCTTTTATCGACTTGGTCTCATTCCTTTTCTTGCATTTCTCACATTTTCTTCTATTATATAGCATCCCTCCAGGCTATAATAAAGGACTCGCACGTGTTCGAACAGACCTTCAAAAACATTGACGACACCCTCTGGAAAGACGCCGGTTGCAGCAGCGAGCTCGACTATATCGAGCAGACCTCTTGGATTCTCTTCCTGAAATATCTCGACGATCTGGAACAGGACAAGAAAACCGCCGCCGAGCTTCGCGGCCAGACCTATACGCCCATCATCGATGCTGCCTTTAAATGGAACGTCTGGGCTGCGCCGAAGAGCAGCGACGGCAAACTGGATCACCATAAAGCGATGACCGGCGATGATCTCAGGGATTTCGTCGATCTGCAGCTGTTTCCCTATCTGAAGAAATTCAAGACCCAGGCCGAAAGCGCCGACACCATCGAGTATAAAATCGGCGAGATTTTCAGCGAGCTGAAGAACAAGATCCAGAGCGGCTATAACCTGCGCGAGGTGATCAACCTCGTCGATCAGCTGCGTTTCCGCACCCACAAAGAGAAACACGAGCTGTCCCATCTCTACGAATCCAAAATCAAGAACATGGGCAATGCCGGCCGCAACGGCGGCGAATACTATACGCCGCGTCCCCTGATCCGCGTCATGGTCAAGGTGGTCGCCCCGCACATTGGCGAGACCGTGTATGACGGCGCAGTCGGTTCCGCCGGCTTTTTGGTGGAATCGTTTGACTCTATGCGCAGCTCCAGGCAGCTCAGCACAACGGACATGGAAATCCTGCAGAACAGGACCTTTTTCGGCAAAGAGAAAAAATCGCTCGCCTACATCCTCGGCATCATGAACATGATCCTGCACGGCATCGAAGCGCCCAATATCGTGCACACCAACACCCTGGCCGAGAACATTGACGATATTCAGGAGCGCGACCGCTACAATGTCATCCTCGCCAATCCCCCTTTTGGCGGCAAAGAGCGCAAGGAAGTGCAGCAGAACTTTCCCATCAAGACCGGCGAGACCGCCTTTTTATTCTTGCAGCATTTCATCAAAAAGCTCAGAGCCGGCGGCCGCGCCAGCATCATCATCAAGAACACCTTTCTCTCCAACACCGACAACGCCTCCGTCTCCCTGCGCAAGGAATTGCTGCGCAGCTGCACCCTGCAGGCGGTCCTGGATCTGCCCGGCGGCGTCTTTGCCGGCGCCGGCGTGAAAACCGTGGTGCTGTTTTTCGAAAAAGGCGCGCCCACGAAGCGAGTCTGGTATTACCAGCTCAACCTCGACCGCAACCTCGGCAAGACCAATCCGCTGACTGAGGAGGATCTGGCCGAATTTCTGCAACTGCAAAAGACCAAAGCCGATTCAGCCAATTCCTGGAGCCTTGACATCGCCGATATTAACGCCGACACCTTTGATCTCTCGGTGAAAAATCCCAATAAAAATAACGAAACCGTATTACGCGATCCGGCTGTAATTCTGGAAGAGATCAGCGCGCTTGACAAGGAGAGCGCCGAGATTTTAAGGACTATCAGGGGAATATTATGAGCGAGAGCACCAAAGTCGCTGTATTTGAAAATAAGCAAATTCGCAAAACTATTCATAACGGGGAATGGTGGTTTGTCATTAACGATGTCATTCAGGCCCTGACCGACTCGGCCGATCCAGCACAGTATTTCAAAAGGATGAAATCCCGCGATTTTGAATTGAAAAAATTAATCGAACAAGGAGGGGTACAATTTGTACCACCCCTTCGTTTGGACGTGGATACCGCGGGAGGTAGACAAAAGGTCTATAACTGGAACGCAGAAGGCATTTTCAGGCGCATACAATCCATCCCCTCGCTAAAGGCCGAATCTTTCAAACCATGGCTCGCCAAGGTATTGCGCCAAATTCACGCGTTGTCATTCGAAAGAGCTGAGGTGTTGTATGACTAAAATCCAGGTGCTCAATCGGCAAGTTCAACTGCTTTCGCTAAGAAATGAGGACTTTATCTCCATCACTGACATTGCCCGCTATAAAGATTCCGCGCGCACCGATTATCTCATCTCCAATTGGCTCCGCAATCGCAACACCATCGAATTCCTCGGCATCTGGGAGCTCATCAACAATCCCGCTTTTAATCCCATCGAATTCGATGGGATTAGAAAACAGGCCGGACTCAACAGTTTTGTCCTCACCGCCAAGCAATGGATCGAGCGCACCGGCGCCATCGGCCTCATCTCCAAAGCCGGCCGTTATGGCGGCACCTATGCGCACAAGGACATTGCCTTTGAGTTCGCCTCCTGGATCTCGGTCGAGTTCAAGCTCTATCTCATCAAAGAATTTCAGCGGCTCAAAGAGGAAGAGCGCAGGACCCTCGGCTGGGACATTCGCCGCAACCTCGCCAGGCTCAACTACCGCATTCATACCGACGCGATTCGCGAGCATCTGATCCCGCCGGAACTGAGCACCGGCCAGGTTAATCTCGTTTATGCCAGCGAGCAGATTTGCATTCTCACGGCCGACCGGCTGCTGCGACTGGCTGAAGATCAGGTGCCGAACAATGAGTGACACAAGGCAGAATAATGGACCGCGAGAAAAGGCCAAGCGCATGAGAGTGTTGAGCATAATTGAGGCGCTACGATGAAGAAGGGGTGGCAGACAAAGCAAATCGG
>RQOI01000136.1 GCA_003854995.1 Candidatus Zhuqueibacterota bacterium | reverse complement strand
CTCCGCCTATGCGTGTCGGGCGGGGCGGCATTGCCCGTCGAGGTGATGCGGCGCTTTGAGGAAAAGTTCGGCAAACCCATTTATGAAGGGGACGGCCCGACGGAATGTTCGCCGGTGACCTGTGTCAATCCCATCAACGGGAAGATCAAGCCGGGGACGGTCGGGCTGCCGGTGCCGAGAGTGGAGATGAAGATCATGGATGAAAAAGGGCAAGAGCTGCCGCCGGGCGAGGTGGGCGAAATCGCCGTGCGCGGTCCCAATGTGATGAAAGGCTATTGGAATCTGCCGGATGAAACCCGCGCGGTTTTTCGCGGCAAATGGTTTTTAACGGGCGACCTCGGGACCCGTGATGAAGAAGGCTATTTCAGCATCGTGGACCGTAAAAAAGATCTGCTCATCGTCAATGGGATGAACGTCTATCCGCGCATGATCGAAGAGGTCCTTTACCGTCATGAGGCTGTCAAGGAAGCCGCCGTGGTGGGTGAAGCCAGCGCTTTACACGGCGAGATTCCCATCGCCTATGTGGCGCTGGCGGAAGGAAGCAAGGCCACGGCTCGGGATATCCGGCGCTGGTGCTGTGAGCATCTCGGTCGGCACGAAGCGCCTAAGAAGATTTTTATCGTCCCGGAATTGCCTAAAAATGCAGCCGGCAAAATAGTGAAGCGGCAATTGCGCAAGGATGGCGAAATCGAGCGGGGCATCGATCAATCGGAGTGATTGGGGGCGCTTTCATCTTTTTTTGCGCTCTTCCTGTTCCGCTTTAAATTTTTTCAGCCGTTCTTTGACGATCGCGGTCAGATAATAATTGTCGCCGGCCGCCTTAAAGGCGATTTCGGCTTGTCTGACCGCCGCCTCCGTCTCGCCCATGAGATAATGGTATTCCGCCAGATAACGGTGAGCTTCGGCCTCATTGCCAAGATCTCCGTAGGCGCGGGCTAACAGTTCGTAGATAGGCGGGGTGGCCCGGTGAGCATAGCTATACTCTTGCAACAATTGACGGGCTTTGCCGGGTTCTT
>RQOI01000135.1 GCA_003854995.1 Candidatus Zhuqueibacterota bacterium | reverse complement strand
TTAATGAGATCAATACCGGCAATCCCAATGGCAGCATTCCGGCGGCCAATTTTCTCAAATACAAGAGCCAAGGTTCTACCTTTGCGCTGGAGCTTGCCAACGCCAGCATCGGCGAATAGCCCTGGTAAGCTGCCCGAGCATCCTTGCCATCTAAGGCGCCAGTGATATTCACTTTCCTGTACCCTGGCGCCACGCCAGCGGCGCGCCCCGGCGGTGTCAGAAAACTTTTGCATGGGTACTGACTGGGTGTAAAGAAAGAAATGTCATTGGTACCCGTCATTCCGGCAGAGAGATTGCCGGAACGACGGGAATAAATGGGCTGAATTCTTAGAAAAAACTTACTTTTTTCTTATGATTTGAGCGGCAAGCCGGGATATCGTCTTTTCCAAGATTGTTAAACGACCCCCAACGCCCAGAGCGTTGGGCCTGTCATCGAGCAATGGGGAAAAGCGATGTCCATGATACTGCCAGAAAAAACATGTGCCGAGCGCTTCGATCCGCACCGTCCGTGGGAATTTGAGCGCAGCGATAGCCGCGCGCCGGACCAGCGCGGGAGGAATCGACCTGCCGGCGCTCGCCCTCCGTTTCATGAAATAGTCGGCCAAAGTCAGGTCTGGCGAAGCGTGCTCAAAAAAATCTCGATGGTCGCGAAAACGGACTGCACCGTGCTCATCGAAGGCGAATCGGGAACCGGCAAGGAACTCGTCGCGCGTGCCCTGCATGGGGCGAGCGAAAGGCGCGATCGGCCGATGGTCAAGGTCAACTGCGCGGCGATTCCTGCCGATCTGATCGAAAGCGAATTTTTCGGCCACGAAAAAGGCGCGTTCACCGGAGCCACCGTCAAAAAAATCGGCCGTTTTGAATTGGCAGACAACGGCACATTGTTTCTCGACGAGATCGGCGAGCTGCCCCTTGCGCTCCAGGGAAAGCTTTTGCGCGTGCTGCAGGAGCAGGAATTTGAACGGGTCGGCGGGTTGGCGACCCAGAAAGTCGATGTGCGCCTCATCGCGGCCACCAACCGCGATCTCGCTCTTGAGACCCGCATCGGCCGGTTCCGCCAAGACCT
>RQOI01000134.1 GCA_003854995.1 Candidatus Zhuqueibacterota bacterium | reverse complement strand
AATGATGTAAACGGCATAAAGCTAAGCCGTTCCAAATATCGTCTTTCCCCATCGAGCTGTGAGGGACAATATGTGCTGCTTCAACTTCCCAATAAAGGAAATCGGGGGAATAAATTTTTAATCCACATACTGCACACTCATAATTGTACGCCTCAGTTATAGCTTGGCGGAATCCTCTCCTCCTGAAAGCGACTACAAGATTTGTTCTTGTCAACCGCTTTTTCTAAAAAGATAACAATTTATTATCTATATGCAATCCACAAAATCCCATTTTTACATTCCGAATTGACTCGTGTCATCTGCCGGTACTGCCAAGTTATCTACGAAAAAACAATCTTTCGATCTCTTGCTCAAGTTGAAAGGCAGCGCCAGTCGAGTGAAGCCTTGGATGGGTGTTATCAATTCAATTACCAACAATTTCATGCAAACCCTCAATGATCTCATCCAATTCTTCCGGTGATATTCTATCAATTTTCTGTTTTATTCGTTCTGTGGAAAGAGTTCTGATTTGGCTTATCTTAACCCATGATTTTTTAGGAAGCTTGGCAGAGGCCAGTTCGAAGGTGAGAGGGAATCCTGCGCGCTGAGGTTGACTGGTTATCGCAAGGGCAATAATTGTCCCCGAGCGTTCATTAAATACATCTTGGCTAATTACCAAGACTGGCCTGAATCCCGCTTGTTCATTGCCAACAACGGGACCCAAGTCAGCCCATACAATGTCTCCTCTCAATATTCGGGCCATGATTCAATCTCCGAACTTGTTCCTTCCTCTGCCAAATGCTGTTCGGATGCTATATCAAGTTTTGAACATTCTTTGGCGAGCCTGCTTTTGTCAAGTCGAGATAGTTTTTCGGAGACAGCTTCCTGAATGGCTCTGCTACGGCTTGGAAAGATCCGTTTTCTTACGAGAGAATCAATTTTTTCGACAAGTTTGTCATCAATAGTGATGGCAATTTTTGCAGTTGACATTTTATTCCTCCGGTATGACTAATGATCATACTTTACGAATAATTTCTCATTTTGTCAACAATTATCGAGGTTTTTTGTTCCGTCGTCTCTCACCGATCCCCCGTATCACCCAGAAAATAGCTGGTCATCGGCACCTGATCATAACCCATCGCCTTTAACGCGACATCCAGGCGGTAGAGCGGATCCTGCATCAGGCAGACGCGGCGATCCTGCGCCGGTATGGTGGTGGTGTAGATGCGCAGCTCGCCGCTCGTATGGGTCACAATTTCTTCGCGCCAATCGCCAATGATATCGGCCCAAATCATCACCTGACCCTGAATGCCCTCGGTCAGGGTGTCGCCCTTCCACTTGAAAATCCGGCCGCGATCGTGCAGCTCGCGCAGCGGATCGGCGTCCCACCACACCAGGCCATTGAGCGGCGGAATCTCTCCCGCGATCGGCTGGCCTTGGGCGGTGAAGAAAAAGTCGTTCGCCCAGCATTCCATGCCCGGATAGGTCGGATCGATGTCGGAGACCAGGGCCAGATCCACCTGATCATCGCCCGTCTCCTGTCGGGTGCCGAAAATCAGATCACCGGTCGCGGCATCCCACAAGCTCACGCCGTTCTGCGGATGCGGATCTTCGTAGCAGTACCAGGCTTCCAGTCCCGGCCGCTGCGGATCAATGTCCGAGACATAGAACCGATCGCCATGTCCCAGTCCGGTGCTCCACAGGAGCCGGCCGTCGTGATCGATGGCGATGGCGCCATTGAGGATCTCGTCCCGGCCGTCGCCATCGATGTCAGCGACGTGAATGGTGTGCTGACCCTGTCCCTGATATTTCCAGCCGGCTTTTTCATTGGTCCAGCTCCACGCCCTGTGCAGCTGACCCTCCTGCAGAAACCAGGCGTCCATTTTCATCAAGCCATAGATGCCGCGCAGCACCAGCAGCGACGGCGTTCGGCCGTCCAGATAGGCGATGCCCATCATATTGCGATTCTGGCGGTTGTGCGAGGTGTCTCCCCAGTCGCGCGATTCGCCGCGTGGTATCCAGTCCACTCTGGCGATCTCTGCACCGCTCTCGCCGTCCCACACCGAGCAGTATTCCGGCCCGCTGAACACGCGGCCATCCTCCTGCCGGGGATCGCCCTCGCCCGTCTTGAGCGCCACTTCGGCAATGCCGTCGCCATCGAGATCGTAGACGATCATCGGCGAGTACCAGGTGCCCTGCTCGATCGACCAGCCGAGGTCGTTGCGCCACAAAAATTCGCCCGTGCCGCTATAGCCTTCTACCTTGAATGTGGTCGCGCTCTGGCGATGGCGTCCCGGGTCGGTTATGCCATACGGCCTTTTGATGACGAAATCGTATTCACCATCGCCGTCGAGATCGCCGATGCCGATTTTATGAACGCCGCGCTCTTTGATATCGTCCCGCAGTCGAATCGACAGGTAGTGCTGCACCGGGGCGTCAGCGGGCAGATGGACGCGCGCGGACGATGCGCCTTCTTCGCCATTGATGACCGCGGTGATCCACCAGTCGTTGTCCACGGCGAAGGAGACGCTCTTGTCCGCATAATCCGTGGTCTGGCGAAGCGGCGCTGCATTCAATCGCTGCGGCTCTCCGCCGGCGCTCGATCGATAAATGTTAAAAGTGATATCGGACGGATCCTCTTTGAGCAGACGCCAGCTCAAATAGACCTCAGCCGCGGCAGTGCGGATAGCGACCAGACCGCGCCCCAGTTTTTCTTCGATGCGTTCTGCTGCCCAGCCTAACGTCGCGGTTGAATCGTATGATGGATTCAGCTCGTAAGCGCCATAATTGGGCGGAACATCTGACTGCGCCAAAACTGCCTTTGTCGCTGCGAACGATGAAGCAACAATGATAATTATCGCGAACCGTTTGAGAGAAAAGTGACATCGTTGTGACTTTTCCTTGAATCCGGGTGATATGAATCGTAGTCCTGTGCTGAAAATCATCTTTTTCTCCCAATTTGCATGAAACAGCCGACATGTCGGCGTTGAGAAAGACAGGTCGCAGTGTGCACAATGCCAGCAGCGATTATCCACGGGACAGTGAATGTCCTTTGAGGCGGTCGGCTCCATTCCATGATAATTTATAAATGCGCCACCTCTTTGCAACTATTTTTTTGCAATAATATTCAGATGAATCTTTTTCATAATATATCCAGCAAGTTCACCAGAAAATAGAGGATTACCATTCTGTCTCGAGAGGAGAGAAACATGAACTGCAAAAGGTACATTGTTGCGATTGTTGTTGCTCTACTGTCATTCATGCTCCTGCAAAGCTGTACGCCGCAACGAGCTGTGCCCACTGCCGCTGAACAGGTGAAACGGATGGGGCGCGGCGTGAATATCATCGGCTATGATCCGATTTGGAAGAATTTAGCCGATGCTCGCTTTCAAGAAAGGCATTTCAAGATCATCAAGGATGGCGGTTTTCAGACCGTGCGCATCAATTTGCATGCATTTCGTCACATGGATGACTCCACTCTGGCCCTGGAGCCGGACTGGCTAAAAACACTGGATTGGGCGGTCGATAACGCCCTGAAGCAGGATCTGATGGTCATCCTCGATCTGCACAATTTTAATGAAATGGCCGCCGATCCAGTCGGACTAAAATCCAAATTTCTGGCCTTCTGGCGACAGATAGCTCCGCGATACAAAAATGCGTCTGACAATCTAATCTTTGAAATCCTCAACGAGCCCAATCGAAAATTGGATGCACAGCTGTGGGACGAATACTATAGTGAAGCGCTGGTTATTATTCGCGAGGCCAATCCGACGCGCACCGTCATCCTCGGGCCGCCGAACTGGAATAGCATCAATTCGTTGAACGAGCTGCAGCTGCCGGAGGGCGATCGACATCTCGTTGTCACTGTGCACTACTACCTTCCCATGCGTTTTACGCATCAGGGTGCGCCCTGGGCCGGCAATTTGGTGAACGTGTCCGGCATCACCTGGGGCACGGATGAGGAAAAACAGGCGGTGGTGGATGATTTTCAAAGAGTTCAGGAGTGGGCTTTGCAGCACGATCGCCCGATTTTACTCGGTGAATTTGGCGCCTATGAAAAAGGCGATATGGACTCACGCGCTGCCTACACAGCCCATTGCGCCCGCACCGCCGAAGCCATGGGGTGGGCGTGGACCTATTGGCAGTTTGATTCGGATTTCATTGTTTATAATATTGATAATGATAAATGGATCGAACCGATTTGGAAAGCGCTTGTGCCATGAATACTTTGCCAGGCACCTGCGAGGTGCCTGGCAAATGGATCGCTTTCTCACCGGCTCAACCGCTGCACATCCGCTTCGCTCGCCTTGCGGAAGCGAATCGCCTGACCGCCGCCGGGCGCCAGGCGCAGCGTCAGATTCGAATTCTGGGTGACCAGCATCTCAATGATCTCGATCGAATAGGGATTGGCCTGCCAGTCGGCATCGGCGCCGTCGCGATAGATCTCGGCCACGTAGCGGAGATTCGGCTCGAGGAAAGAGAGCGTCGTTTGCAGATTGCGGCCGTTTTCATCGGTGACACTGCCGAGATACCAGTCGTCGCTGTGGCGATCCTGGCGCACGATAGTGACGTAATCGCCGATGCGCGCGTGCAGCACGCGGGTGTCCTGCCAGTCGGTCGGCACATCGAGGATGAACTGGAACGGCTTGCGGTTGGCCTCATAGTTTTCCGGCAAATCGGCGGCCATGTGCAACGGACTGTAGAGGACCACGTACAACGCCAGCTGCTTGGCCAGCGTCGTGTTGACGCGATTGTTGGGTCGCGCTCTATCGAACAGCAAATCAAAGATGCCTGGGGTGAAATCCATTGGTCCGGCCAGCAGGCGCGTGAACGGTAGAATGGTCTCGTGATCCGGCGGATTGCCGCCGTCCGGATCCCAGGCGTGGTATTCCTGGCCGCGCGCGCCTTCGCGCGTCATCATGTTGGGATAGGTGCGACGGATGCCAGTGTCCTTGATCGGCTCATGCACGTCCAGCATGATATTGTGCCTGGCCGCTTCTTCGATGACCTTGCGATAGTGTCGCACCATGAACTGGCCGTGATGCCATTCCCACTGCTCCTCACCCTTTTCATCGATGCGCTTGATAGAGGGATCATTGCCGACATAGCCGGTTTTGACGACGTGCACGCCGAGCTTTTCGTAGAATTGAAAAGCGTCCTGCAACTGCTTTTCATAATTCAACACCGCGGCGCCGGTCTCGTTGTGGCCGATGAGCTGCACGCCTTTTTCCGCAGCGTAGCGGGTCACCTTTTCGATATCGAAATCAGGATAGGGCGCCGTGAACTGAAAGCCGTCGCCGTATTTCACCCAGTCGCCGTCCCAGCCAATGTTCCAACCTTCGACAAGGACGCCGGCGAAACCGTATTTGGCGGCGAAATCGATATAGCGCATGGTCCTCTCGGTGGTGGCGCCGTGCATCGGGCCAGAGCCCCAGGTGGCGGTGTTGAGATGCATGTCCCACCAGATGCCGACATACTTGGCGGGCTTGATCCACGACGTGTCTTCAAGTTTGTTGGGCTCGTTGAGATTGAGGATGAGGCAGGAGGTGATCAGGCCGCCCGCGTCATCGGCGATCTGGATGGTGCGCCAGGGCGTGACCATGGGCGTCTGCGCCTTGACGCGCACACCGTCCGACCACGGCACCAGATCGGCTTTCAGAGCCGTGCCGCCGATGTTTCTCAGCGTCATGCTGGCATAGTCGGTCAGCGCCGCTTCGTGGATGCTCAGGAAAAGGCCGTTCGGCGTCTCGAAAGTCACTGGCGTGTGCACGGTGTCGAGCTCGCTCGTCTTTGTCGCCTGGTAGAGATATTCATAGCGGTTCCAGCCATAGGCCGGAATCCACCAGGCGGTCGCATCATCGGCCAGGTTGAACTCGGTCAGCTCATCCATGATGTCAAAGGTCGCCAGGTTGGGCTGCTCGGGAAGCTCGTAGCGGAATCCCAGACCGTCGTCGAAAAGGCGGAACACGACGGTCATTTTTCGGCGCGGCCTGTTGATTTCCTGCAGCTGCACGCGCAGCTCGTTATAATGATTGCGAATTTCTTTCTTTTCGCCCCAGACTTGCGTCCAGGTCTCGTCGAATGACGTGAGAGCGCTGTTCGTCACCCTGAATGAGGTCAGCGAGTCCGCCTCTTTGAGGACGAAACCAAGTTTGGACGGATTGATAATCGTGCGGTTGAAACGCGCCACCTCGTACTCGGGTGCACCTTCATTCAGCCGGAATGTCAGCGACAGCGTGCCGTCCGGCGACTCGACCTGTTGCATGTTGACAGATTTCTGGCAGGCAAAAAAGAGGAGAAGGGTGCTGATGAGTAAAAGCCTTTTCATTATTTCCTCCTGATTCAAATGGAACCGCGAGATCGCTGAGGGACGCCAAGAAAGCAGGATTTTTCATTCCTCGGCGATTCTCGGCGCCCTCTGCGGTTTACTTTTTGCAGTCAAACTTGTTGTTTTTTCAGTAGCAAAGCCATTACTTTGTCATTTCCGTTTGGCGCGCAATTGCTCCCATGCCCGGCTGCCGAACGAGACATTGTATTTCAGATCAAAGAGCAGTTCGTCTTCTTTAAATTGGAAGTCGAGCTGCTGGATGTAAGGCGTTTCAGTCGCGCATAGTCTGACTTGATAGTGATCTGGCGCCACCCATGCGCCGCTGGCGGCAACAGGTTCAGGTTTCATGCTCATGACGGGCAGCCGGCTTTTTTCCCAGACGCCGAATCCGCACGGGATCACTCGTTCGCCATCGCGCGTTTGCGCCGTCAGAACAGTTAATTTTTTGCCGAATTCGAAGGATATGGACTCAAAGCCGGGATCGTTGGCTGTAAAGATGAATGTCTTGCGGGAGTTTTTCCTTCCGGTTTTGGATGATGCCTCGCCGGCCACGGTCTTGAGCGCCAGCGACGCCAGTTTGTCCTGCAGCTTT
>RQOI01000133.1 GCA_003854995.1 Candidatus Zhuqueibacterota bacterium | reverse complement strand
ACTAAGGGTGATATTCAAATTAAAGATGCCGACATGAACGATGATCATACTGGCCAATATTTTGACTGCGGTGAGCATGAGCAACAACAAGTAGAGCCGAGCGCTTTTGTCCGAGATGTAAATGGAATCAAACTGCACTTTTCGCTTGATATCATCCATGCAGCTGTCATAGCCGAGGAATATCTGCGCCGGTCCGGTCACTCCAGGCTTGACCACGAGGCGATCGTGATATTGTGGCACTTCTGCGACCAGGCGACTGATGATCTCCGGCCTCTCCGGTCGAGGTCCGATCATGCTCATATCGCCGCGCAGCACATTGAACAACTGGGGAATTTCGTCAATATGATATTTGCGCAGCCATTTGCCGATCGATGTCACGCGCGGATCATTGCGGGTGGCCCAGACGGCGCCGCTCTCTTTCTCAGCCTCCACTGTCATGGTGCGAAACTTTATGATGTAGAACGGCCTGCCGTGCAAATTGCGCGCGCGTCGCTCTTTTTTCCGGCGATCCGCACCGCTGCCGATCAGGACGCCGCGCCGATCCCGTCGACGTCGATCCACCCCGGTGCGCATTTGTCGATAAAACACCGGGCCAGGTGAATCCGATTTAATCAAAATCGGCAGGAGGATCCACAAGGGCAACGCGAGCACAATGCCGATGCCTGCGGCAAGGATGTCGAGGCCGCGAATGAGGCGTTTTCTGAAAGCAGCGACGAGGCGTTTTGTCGACAACAATGAGAGCACCTCTTTGGGCACGGCAAGAATAGTGAAGGACACGATGACAAAAATGATCGGGTCCACAACGTTCTTTTTCATGAAAGACCGGATCGGCTCCAGTCGAGAGGACGCCCGCCGCAGAGCAAGCGCCTCCTCCCATTTTATCATCAGCTTGTCAATATCGACAGCTGTCATTTCAACATTCTGATTCATAATGATCCCTCTACTTCAGTTTCAACAACCTGCTGTGCGGACACAGCTCCGCCATCTCACTTACAGTCGGCGCGTTTGCACCGTGCATCTCCCTGGAAAAAGATTTGTCACGATGTTTTGCCAGATGGCCATGTGAATACCCAACTATTCATGACGCCAATTCGAACTTGCTTCACCGCGGGAACGTAAATCCTAAAGCGAAGCGATCAGATAATCCTGATTCCTCTGAATTATCCGGTCAACGCCTGCCATCAACTGTTCAATCTCTTCAATGCGCAGAGGTTTGAACGTGCGATAAAAGACGCCGAATTCTTCCACCATCGTCGCTGAACTGTATCTCTCCTCAGATGATATGATGACGATTGGAAGACGCGGCCGAATCTTTTTGATGATGTTGATATAGGCTGCGTTTTCCTCATCCAAAGGCTGCAAATCCATGACAATGCATGCGACGTGGTTTTCCAGAATTTCCCAGACAGATTGCAGCTTGTTCTTCTCAACAAGCAATTCGTAACTGCTGTCAGACAATACGTGCTCGAACACCTGCACAACGTGCCGATCCTCTGAAGCGACGAGGAGTACTTTTCTTTGGTCCGTCAATTCGAAATCCCAAATTTTGTTGCGAAACTGCACTACGAGATCAACCTGCTTCAAATGAGACCATAATTGCTTTGCAAGGGATGCGAATCATATGCCAAAGTCCGGGAGCGTGTTTTGCACCGCGGAAGAACATAATGCAACCGACTATAATTTAATTTGTTATGCATAATCCCTCCGACAGGCGCCGATAGACCATTTTGATTTTTACTGTTCAAAAGACTGAACAGTCCGGCATAAAATTGTACGAAAAATGAACACTCGGAAAGCGCGGCCAGAGGAAAAAGATGTCCCAAGGCGACGATCACGGCGCCCGTTATAATCCGTTTGTACGACCTGCCGGCACGATGCACCATCCAGATCGCACCATTATGAGCTGATGTATGGATTCTTGATATCAAACTCTTTAAAAAGCTTGTAAAGAGTGCCTCTGCTGATCTCGGCATTTTTCGCCACCTTTGAGATATTTCCTCGATACTTTTTCAAAACACCGTCAAAATAAATCTGGCAAAATTGCTTGAGATACTGATCACGAGCGTCCTTAAAATTCATCGACTCTGGTTTTGGCGCCGGCTGCAAGGTCGCAACTTCATCCGGCTTGAGATTGTCGGGCAAATCATCCACATCGATCATCTCACTCTCCGACAGGCAAGCGGCTTGCATGATCACATTTTGCAGCTCGCGGACATTGCCAGGCCACTCGTATTTGATCAATGCATTCATGGCGCGTCGGGTGATACCTTTGATCTGCACCTTGTTCGATTCATTGAGTTTCTCGACGAAATGAGTGACCAAAAAACTGATGTCGCCTTTGCGCTGTCGCAGGGGCAACAATTTCAGCGGCACAACATTCAAGCGGTAATAGAGATCCTTGCGCAGCTTGTTCTGCAGCACTGCTTCCTCAGGATCCCGATTCGTCGCCGAGATGATTCGAATGTCAACGCTGATGAGTGTGCTGCCGCCGACGCGACGGAACTGTCGTTCCTGCAAAATGCGCAATAATTTGCCCTGTAAATAAATATCCAGTTCTGTTATCTCATCGAAAAAGACCGTGCCGCCGTTTGCCAGTTCCAAAAGTCCCTTCTTTGTTTTGGTCGCGCCGGTGAACGCTCCCTGCTCGTGGCCAAAGATTTCACTTTCGATCAAATTCGGCGGCAAAGATACGCAGTCAATCGCAATGAAAGGCTTGTTCGCTCGATTGCTCAGCTTGTGAATATTTTGCGCAATGAGCTCCTTGCCCGTCCCGGTCTCGCCGGAAATCATCACATTGACATCCAGCGGCGCAATTTTCATGACGCGGCCGGCTAATTTTTTGCTCTCCTCACTGTTGCCGACAAAATCCGGCAAATAGGCGCCGTTCTGCATGACTGGGACGGTTGGCGCCGCTCGCAGATCTGCCAATACTCGTTTCATCAGCTCGACGGTCTCTGCATTCGCCGAAGGCAACTGATAAAATTCAACTGCACCGAGCTGAACGGTTTTGACGATGAGACTCACTTCGCTTGCATGCGAAAAAGCAATGATTGGCAATGAAGAATTGATCCGATGCAGAGAAGAAATGACAGCAAAGGAATCCTGCCGTTCTGCCTCGACCTCAATCATCACGACCGATGGGGCGAACTCGAGCATCTCATTCACCGTCGTGCGAACATCGACAAATCGACACTCATGCCCAAGTGCGCGTATAGTTGCAGCCTCTTGTGAGAGAGTGGATGCACCGCCACCCACCAGCAGGACATTGTGCATTACTGGACTCCTTCATCTCTCCAAATCAGATCGACAGTATAGCTGCCGAATGACTCGATGCGCGTGACGATCATTCAATACTGCGGTGCACAACCATGTCACGGCACAAAATCCTATGATATTCATGATGCTGGGAATCTGCAGCGTTGCCAAACGCCTGATGCGAGGAAATACTCTCAATATATAGGATAGGATTCGCAGAGCTGCGATCCATTTCTAGGCTCTGCTGAATTCTTTTCAACTATACCATAATTACTACCCGATTGCAGAATAATATTTGGCTCTTTTGCCGCATCCGGGCGGCTCCCTCGCATAGCCGCATTGTTCGTGCCTGATTCAATCTGTCTTTT
>RQOI01000132.1 GCA_003854995.1 Candidatus Zhuqueibacterota bacterium | reverse complement strand
GTGCAGATGACGCCGAATGAGATTTTGAATCAACATCCCAAGGGCGTCAACTACAAACATCTGATGGACATGTATGTCAAATATCCGATTTTGACCGATGCCAACGGCCTCGTGCTCTCCATGCCGCCGATCATCAACAGCGATGCGACAAAATGCAAGATCGGCACCCGGCGACTGTTCGTCGATGTGACCGGTCTCAGCGCCGCGGCGGTCGTCGATTCGCTGGTCACTCTGGTGAGCGCCCTGGCCGAGCTGGGCGGCGAAGTGAAGAGCGTGCGCATGAACTACCCGAACGGAGCGCAGGACACGCCAGATCTGACGCCGGGCGCCATCGACATCAGCTACGACGATGCGAAAAAATGGCTCGGCCTGCCCTTCAACCGCGACGAGTTCATGCACTACCTGCGCAAAATGCGCCTGAACGTGACGCCCAGGGGTGATCTCTACGAGGTGACCTACCCCGCCTTTCGCACCGATATCCGACATGAAGTCGATGTTTTCGAGGATCTGGCCATCGGCTTTGGCTATGAAAAGATCGAGCCGGCCGTGGTGCCGACGCTGACCATCGGCGAGGCGCGCCCGGAAGAAAAAATGAGTACGCTGGTTCGCCAGGCCATGATCGGCCTCGGTTATACCGAGATCATGACGCTGTTGCTGCAGTCGGTTGAACGCCATTTCACCAGGTTGAACCTGCAACCGGACAGCAATCACGTCATCGTCGAAAACCCCAAGACCGTCGAGCAGAAGGTGGTGCGCAACCACATGCTGACCGGCATCCTTGAGACATTCAATAAAAACCGGCGCAAGACTGTGCCGCAAAAGATTTTCGAGATCGGCAATGTCGTACATCTGAATGCCGAAAAAGAGACCGGCACGGATGAATACCGCCATCTCGCCTTTAGCGTCATCGGGCCGGACGCCGGCTATGCGGCGGGCCGCATGACCCTGGACGCCATATTGCACGAGCTGGGATGGCGCGGCGACTATGAGGCCGCACTGCATCCCTCTTTCACTGAGGGACGGTGCGCCAGGATAACCAACGAGAACGGCCTGTGGGCTCTGCTCGGCGAAATCCATCCGCAGGTGTTGAACAATTTCGGCCTGGCTTATCCGGTCCTCTATTGCGAAATGCGGCTGATGCAGGTGCTGTAAATCAGGGGAACAGATTTTATCCGTTTGTTCTACTGACTCGCTCTGTGCGGCGATGACATGCGGTTCATCATGCGCACTCTTTTCTTGTCTTCATCTGCGTCTCATCGCCAGATGAATAGCAGATGCGGCAAAAATCGATACAAAGGGTAATAGCCCGTACATATATCTCGAATAGCCATGCCCGAGCCAAAAGATGAAGAAATAGCCGGCGGCAATGGAGAACAGCACCGTCTCGTCGCGCGAGGGTCCTTGTCGCATGAAATAGAACAGTGCGAGCAGGATGATGGCAAGGTTGCTGAAAAGAGTGATCCAGGACTCCAGAGGGGTTGAACACATACTGATAAAAAACAACGGATTCAATATCGTTTTTTGGGCGAGCAAACGCGGATGTTGCTGGACAAACTTTAGCAGCAGCGAGAAGCGGCTATCCGACGGCTC
>RQOI01000131.1 GCA_003854995.1 Candidatus Zhuqueibacterota bacterium | reverse complement strand
TGGTCCGTCGGTCGTCCAGTAAAAACGCGCCTCCGGCTCCCCCATCAATCCCAGCGCAGCGGGATTGGCAAAGCCGATGAGGCCATCCTGAAAAGTGCCCGGCGATGCTGGCAACAGGTCGTATTTACTATAGTAGTTGGAGATGTTTTGCGCGTGACCAATGGCAAGTGGGACGAGGACGAGAAATAGGAGCATAAATTTTTTCATGACAGTCCGTTCAATTATGGATTTATAATGGGTTGATCAATATAAAAAACCGACGAAAAAATGAATTGTTCACCGCGAAATCGAATACAACAATACCAATATTTGGGCAAAGCACCTCGTTGCATCATCGATCTCGTTGTTCGTTCATCTCTCGAAGGTGCTTCGCCCTTACAGAGGCAATTGAACTGTAGGGGCGAAGCGCCCTCGGGATTTTGACAAACATTGCAGTGGTTATAGAAACGGGGTGCTTCGCCCGTTTCCCGCCATGTCAACCTTCATATAACGATTGACGTTCATTTTTCCATTAAAACTTGTTTAATCCCACTCGAATGTATAATCGAGCCGCAACTCATCGCGCATCTGACTCATCTGTTGACAAACCTTGAGCGGCAGCGGCACGCCGTTCTGCGCGCGCTCAAGCGAATGTAAGTATTCTTTCTCGCCGTGGGTGTAGATGCGTTCGGCATCGGCCGCTTTCTGCGAGTTGCGCAAGGCGCGCAAAATGTCGCCCATCTGTCTTTTCACTTCATCGACCTCGTGAAAGTGGGCGATATCGATGGCGATGAAGAAATGTCCCAGCAGGATCGGCACCTTGTGTCCATTTTGCACTCCGTTCAACTGTTTGAGAAAGTCGCCCATCTGCAGGCCGGCGGAGAGCAGCTCGACGACCGTGGCGTAGCCATAGCCCTTATGGCCGCCCAGCTCTTCGCCGATGCCGCCGAGCGGCGTCAGCGCCGCGTGGCCTGCGGTGAGATCGACCAGCACCTCATCTGCATCTGTCTTTGTCCGGCCATCAGCGCCGACGACCCAGCCGGGCGGCAGCGGCT
>RQOI01000130.1 GCA_003854995.1 Candidatus Zhuqueibacterota bacterium | reverse complement strand
TCCGCCGCTATGGGGATGAGGCGCCCACTCGTCGAAGGAAAGGTACATAGGCTCAGCCATTCTATAGATTTGTTGTACGGCTCTGGCTTGAGCTGCGGGAATGGATATCTTTTCTTCCAGTACCATGGCCTCTTTTCCCATATATTCATAGTAGTCGTCCGAATATTCCCAGTAGCGGTGCAGCGACAGATAATCGGCAACACCCCTGAGTTCATTCAGCACTTTCCAGTTCCATTCAACCCAATCCATATTCGGTTGATAATACGATGAACCATTGGCGATCAATGTGATATACGGATCGATCCTCCGCATCGCCTTGGCGATTTCTTTGGCGAATGTGCAGTATTCATCCACATTTTTATAGCCAATGATCCACGGTGAGCCATCGACTTCATTTCCCAGACACCAATATTTTATCCCGTAGGGCTCGGGATGCCCGAATTGCGCCCGCAGATCTGCATAATATGTGCCTGGCTCGCCATTGCAATATTCCAACCAGGCACATGCATCCTGGATCGTCCCTGTTCCCATATTGAGACAAACGACATTCTCGGTATGGAGTGCTCTGTTGAGCTGAACCCATTCATCTGTACCGACTTGATTGCTCTCGTTAACGCCCCATGCCAATTCCTTGCGCACCGGCCTTTTGTCTTTAGGCCCGATGCCATCCTGCCAGTTGTAACTCGACGTGAAATTGCCGCCCGGCCAACGCATATTGTCGAGACGAAGTTCTTTCGCGGCCTCAATGTATTCCGTGTTGAACCCATCCGCATTGGCAAGCGGCGAGTCTGGATTGTACACAGGGCCGTACAAAGTATTTCCGGCCACGCCATTCCTGTTGAAACCAATGGGTTCCATAAAGACCCCGTAGATTTTGGGATCGATGTCGTCGATGATACGTTCGGTATCGATTTTAATCGTCGCTTCATGAAGTGCCTTTTTCATCATCCTGATCTCCTTTTTTGTCTCGTGCGAGGTCAAAACGCCTGCAATAGCTCCAGGAACGCCCGGTCCAGCTTGTGACCGTGCCAGTCCTCGTAGGCCACGTCCGTGCGCCCGGAATCGACGATGCCGAACGAGCCACGGAAGTTCCACAGCGCGTAGCCGATGTTGTGCGGCGTGAGGATCTCCAGCACGTCGCGGAACCACGCCAGCACGACATGATG
>RQOI01000129.1 GCA_003854995.1 Candidatus Zhuqueibacterota bacterium | reverse complement strand
TGTCCGGTTTGGCGGCTGGAAGAAAACCTGTAATAGGTCAGTCCAGCACCAATGGCAAAATGGCGTGAACTGTAGGAGAATCCACTCATCACCGGCAAAATGGAGAGGTACAGTTCGATGGGTGTTGTTGAAAAGCTCAACCTGGCGTGCGTATCCACCGCCCAGGTGATGGGCAGTTCGTCAATTGGCAGGTTTTCAAACAACTCCCTGGTGATAGCTGTGTCAAAATCGAACGTCGTCCCCACGTTGGTCTCGCCCTTTGCCTGGAATTCGATGCCGCCCCGACGTGCTTGCATGAGGGCGAGTCCGACGCGCCATTTGCCGAATTGGTGAGCGTAACCAATGCCAGCCAAACCCCCTTTTTCCGCAACTTCTACTTGTGTGCTCAGGGTGATTGGCGTGTATATACTTGATTCATCGAGCATATTTAAATCAAATTGCGCGGATGATGTGTACGAAGTCGCGTACGCCAGGCTGAACTGCCGGCCGTTGACACTGGAGAGTCCCGCAGGATTGCTGAACATCCCGATCGGCCCAACGCCGAACGCCGGATCAAGATAACGGGGATTCAGGAAAAAGAGGCTTGCCTCCGGAGCGGTCGCAACATGAGACGCGGTTATGTGCTGGGCAAACAGGCTGGCGACTGAGAAGAAAAAAAACAACCACATACGACAGGAAAATATAAACCTCGCTGCGCTGCCGGGAGAGATGCATGTTCTCATAGCGCGTCCTTTATTCTTTTGTTGGTGAAAGAGGCATTTTTTAATAATACATTCTTTTTTAGGAAAATTCAATAGCTCAATTGTCACAATCCGTTTTTTTATCGACTTAAAGATTCAAGAGCAAAGTGGCGCCGTTGCTGGAGGCATCTTATTGATTTTTGTCGCCCCCGAGGGGAAGACGAACACTGCTGCTTCTAAAGATAATGTCAAATTGCTTGACCTATTCGGAACGCTTTACTAACTTAACGGGATTGTGAGTGAACAAATCTCGAGAGTCGGGATCAATCGAATGATAGAAAGGACAGCGAGACATGAGCAGCGACCTGCATTTTCCGCAACATTACAAGGCCCTGTTGACGCCGCAGCAAACCGAAAAAGCCATCTTGGCGCTCAAATCATTCTTTCAACAGAATCTGGCGTTCGAGCTCGATTTGATGCGCATCACGGCACCGCTGTTCGTCAGGGCCGGCACGGGCATCAACGACGATCTGAATGGCGTCGAACAGCCGGTGGCCTTTCGGATCAACGGCATCAACAACCTGCGAGCCGAGATCGTGCAGTCGCTCGCCAAGTGGAAGCGCATGATGCTGAAGGATCTCGACATCGAGACCGGCGCCGGCATCTATACGGATATGAACGCCATCCGGCCTGATGATGTCATGGATAACCTGCATTCCATCTATGTAGATCAGTGGGACTGGGAGCTGGCGATTCGGCCACAGGATCGCCGGCTGGATTTTTTGAAAAAGACGGTACGCACCATTTACGACGTCATCCGGCGCACGGAAAAGTTCATCTGTCACGAATACGATATTCCGGCCGTCCTGGCCGATGAGATCACCTTCCTGCACAGCGAGGATCTCGAAGCAGAGCATCCCGATCTTTCGCCGCGCGAGCGGGAGCGGCGGGCCTGCAAAGCGTATGGCGCGATCTTTGTCGTCGGCATCGGCGGGACGCTGCCGTCCGGCGACATCCATGACGGCCGCGCGCCCGACTATGATGACTGGTCGACGCCCACTGCCGATGGCCATCAAGGCCTCAACGGCGATATCATCGTCTACAATCCGGTCCTCGATTGCGCTTTTGAATTGTCCTCCATGGGCATCCGCGTCGATCGCGAGGCGCTCTTGCGCCAGCTGCGGATCCGCAACCTGATGGAGCGCCAGGCGCTCTACTTTCACAAACGACTGCTCAACGGCGAGTTGCCGGACTCTATCGGCGGCGGCATCGGCCAGTCACGGTTGTGCATGTTTTACCTGCGCAAGGCGCACATTGGCGAGATCCAGAGCAGCCTCTGGCCGGAGGAGATGATTGCGGCGTGT
>RQOI01000128.1 GCA_003854995.1 Candidatus Zhuqueibacterota bacterium | reverse complement strand
GATCATGTCTTCGTACCAGGCAAAGTTATAGGGATCGAGGGCTTGCGCGATTTTAATGCAGTCCTCGAGCGGAAAGTGACCGAAATGGTCCAGGGCAATCGGCGTCTCCCAGCCGACGATATCGCGCACGGTCGCCGCATAATCCTGGAAAACCTTTAATCCTTTGTCGGTGATGCGAATGCCGGTGAAAGGATGCATCACCTGGCTTGTCTCTGTCATGCCGGCAGGCGAGGAGAGCGCCCCTTCCACACCTCTGAGCATGCCGATGCCGATATCCATTTTGAGAAAGGTGAAGCCGGCCTCAGTGCGTTTTTTCAGACGATTGCCCATTTCCACAGGATCGTCCGATGAGGGGGTGTCCGCGTACATGCGGATCTTGTCGCGAAATTTGCCGCCGAGCATCTGCCAGCAGGGGATCCCCCACGCCTTGCCGGCCAAGTCCCAGCACGCCATCTCGATCGCCACGACGCCGCCTGCTTGTCTGGCATGGCCGCCGAACTGTTTGATCTTGCGAAATATCTTGTCCATGTTGCATGGGTTTTCGCCCAGAATGCGACTCTTGAGCATGAGTGCATAGGTCGGGCTGGCGCCATCGCGGATTTCGCCATAACCGGAGACGCCTTGATTGGTGTCTATGCGTATGACATATTTTCGCCAGGTGGCGCCCATTCTCACAATGCGCAAATCCGTGATCGCCAGTTTAGACGGCTCTGAGGCGCGTCTGACACTGTTCTCGACCGCCTGCACATCTCGACTGCTGAAAACGCCGCCCATCGAGGCAACGGTGGCAGCGCCCATACTTTTGAACCAGCTGCGTCTGTTCATGATTTATTCTCCCTGTTGTCTTAGTCAAAATCCAACTCGATTTTTTGAAAATCATCATCCTGTCAAGTCCTGGCCTTTCGCCTCTGCCAGTAATTCGCCAGCACTGATCCGGAGATGTTCATCCATGGGCCGAAAATGGCAGGGGCGAGTGCCGCGTTCGCCGAGTTCAGCACCGTCATCGCCAATCCCGATGCCATGCCGCCATTTTGCATCCCGACTTCAAAGGCAATGGTGCGACACTTTGTTTCATCCAGTTTCAGGGCGCGGGCGATCCAGTAACCCAGCGCATAGCCGATGAAATTGTGCAGGATAGCCGCCAGTATGATCGTCAAACCGACGGATAACAGCTTGTCGCTCGAGCGCGCGGTGATGATAGCGATGATGAAACAGATGCCCAGCATGGAAACGAGGGGCAACACCTTGTCCATCCAGTTCTCCGGCCTTTTCAATAAAACGCTGATGACCAGTTTGGCGAGCGCCACGACGCCGATGAGCGCACAGCCGAGGATCAAGCCACTGCTGATTTGCGCGACAGCGGCCGACGCGCCGTCGGTGCAGACGCCGATGACCACGGCGAGCCCGATGCCGATGAGGGCGAAAACGGCAAGAGAGCGAACCGAGTGATAGGCCTTGTTTTTGCTGTACAATATTTTATTGGCGATGAGACCCGCCAGGATGGGCACGATGATCATGTTCAAAATGGACAACATCATGGCGATGAAATCGATGGGCACGAATTTTCCGGCCAGCCTCTGCATGAGAAAGGGCGTCATCAGCGGCGAGGCGAGGGTTGAACAGGAGGTCATGGTGACCGACAAAGCGACGTTACCGCCGGCGATAAAAGTCATGAGATTGGATGCGACGCCGCCGGGACAGGAGCCGATGAGAACGACGCCGGCAGCAACCTCGGGATCAAAGCCAAACAACGTGGCAATGGCCAGACCGGCGACCGGCATGATGCTGAATTGTGCCACAAAGCCGATGAACACCGGCCATGGCATTTTGATCACGCGGGTGAAATCGCTCACGTTGAGGGTTGTCCCCATCCCGAACATGATGATCTGGATCAAGGGCACGATCAGAACGCCGAGATCAATGCCGAACCAGCTTCCGAATGCCCGCGGGTAAAAGAGCGAGGCGACGACAAAGACAATGACCCAAACTGTGAAGGCAAAGCTTTTCAGCCGGCGATGAAACATGACGAACAAGGCGCCACAGGCGCACGCGGCGATGAGCGATAGACCGATGAACGCGGAGGCGCCGGTGCGGGCGAAGACGCCGGTGACAATGAAAAGGACGATGGAGAGGTAAGCAAAAAGTTTCATACGGATATCCCAGTTGAATCGGCAGATTTCATTGAACGCTAATAAACAGAATTCGACTCATAAACACAACCGAAATCTACTCGTTGGCGAATTTATTCCATTTTCGACTGGGGATTCGATGCAGCGCCTTTTGTCGCGGCGGCAGATGGTTCATCCAGCCATAGAACCGCATTCCGATGCGTCCGCAGAATGGAGGCCGGGCAGGCGGTGGCAACGGGACCATGCAGGGCGTCGCGCACGGCGCGCGCTTTTCGCGCGTCCGGCGCCACGCAGGAAATCGCCTTGCATCGCATGATGGCCGGGATGGTCAGGCTGAGCGCATGCGTCGGCACATCAGCGAATGTCGAAAACCATCCTTCGCCCAGCTGTTGCATCCGACAGGCGACATCCAGTTCGACGATCTTGACCAGGCGAGGATCATTGAAATCCGCCACCGGCGGATCATTGAAGGCGAGATGCCCGTTTTCACCGATGCCGATGCAGGCGATGTCCACCTCGTGCTGTTCGAGCAGCTTTTCGTAACGCCTCACCTCAGCGTCGATGTCCTCAGCATCGCCCTGCAAAAAATGGACATGGCCGGGCTGCACCTGATCCAGAATTCGTTCGCGCAGATATTTTCGAAAACTGGCGGGATGCTCCATCGTCATGCCTTTGTATTCATCCAGATGAAATATCGTCATCCTGGACCAATCGAGATCTGCATCCCGCAACGCGGCGAGAAATTCAAACTGCGATGCGCCGGTGGCAAGGATCGCGCAGGCGGCGCTATTTTTTGTTATTGCGGCGGACAGCGTTTCCGTCACAAAATCGGCTGCGTAACGGCCGAGTTCGAGTTTGTCTTTATAGACTTTGACCGTCAGTGAATCAACCTGAAAGGATCTCAACATACTTTTCTCCGCCTGAATCTGTTTCTGCAAGATAGATTTTATAGCCCCATGCTGCCAGAGCTATGGTGGTTTCGCCGGATGCTTTTCGCAGCATCGCACCCTGATCCGCATGCTTTTTGACAAACAGGGTCGCGCGCACCGGCGCGCTCGTCAGATTCGCGATCACTAAAATTCGCTGGCGCTCGTATTCACGCTGGAAAGCATAGATCGAGTCCGGCCTGTCCGATTCTATGGTGTGCTTCTCTCCTTTGTAAAGTGCCGGGCAGCTTGAATGTAGACGACACAACCGCTGATAAAATTCTGTATAGCCGTTCTGTCGCCACTGTATCTCATCTTTATCAAAAAATAAAAGTCTCTTCCTGTTGCCGATCTCCTGACCGCAATAGATCAGCGGCGTACCTGGAAGTGTGAAGGTGAGCAGTGCCATCGCTTTGGCGGCATCCCCCAGCCGTTCGATGGCCGAACCATGCCAGCTGTTTTGGTCATGATTGCTGGTGAATAGCAATCGATGCGATCCTTTGGGAAATCGATTTTCATCCCTTTCGAGCAGCTGGTCGATCTCCTGCACTCGTCTTTTTCCGCTGGCAATGGCGTTGAACAGGCGGTACAGATCAGAGGCGTAGCTGATGTGGAAGTCATGCGCATGCAAGGAGGGGTGCTGTCCTTCGGCCAGCATCAGAACAGGCTTTATTTTCTGCATCTCTGCTATGGCGATGCACCAGAAATCATTCGGCACCCACTCAGCCACATCGCAGCGAAAGCCGTCGATGCCGACGTCGTCGATCCAGTGACGCATCATCCGGATCATGTAATGGCAGAGATCCTGGTTTTCAAAATTCAGTTGGGCGACGTCATTCCACTCTTTTTGCGGGACGATGATTTGGCCGTTTTTGTCATATGTATACCACTCCGGATGCTCGGTCATCAAGGGATGATCCCACGCCGTATGGTTGATGACGAGATCGATGATCACGGCCATATCCAGCGCATGAATGGCGCGCACCAGCGCGTCAAAGTCTTGCAGGGTTCCGAATTCAGGATTTATGCCATAATGATCTCGTATTGAATAGTAGCTTCCCAATGAGCCTTTGCGCCTCTTCTCGCCGATGGGATGGATGGGCAAAAACCACAACACCGTTACGCCCAATTTTTTGAGACGCGGCAGGTGTTCTGCAAAGGTGCTGAATGTTCCCTGCGGCGTGAACTGGCGCGTATTGACTGAGTAGATGACGGCGTTTTCAGCCCATGCCGGCAGTTTGGGCGCCGGCATTGCGGCATAAGCGCCGCTATTCACCTGGTCTCCCGAGTCATTCGCCTTCATTCTAATTTGAATTACCATCAGATATCATAAAAGCTTATCGATATGTCGCAATACAGCTCCCCAGTGTGTTGAGGTGAGGAACCGTTTGTTTGAGAAAAGCTTGATCAACTTGATGCTTTTGGTGGCAAAGTTTCTTGAATACAAGAGATCTATTGCGTCTGAAAAAAAGGAGGCCGATTTATGGTCGTATGGAAACCACCACAAATTGCGGTCATTGTTCCCTTTGTCCCAGCTGGTATATTTAACTTGCACCATTTCCAGTAAACCAAATCGAGCGCGTGTTCGGCCAATGCCGCTCATTTTGTAGCCACCCCACGGTGCATTCGGTTCGCCCCAACTTGATGGCGCATCATTGATCAGGATGGTGCCGGCTTGTAGTTCGTCGAGAAATCGCTTGGCCAGTTTTTTATCGCTTGTCCATGCATACGCGGAAAGCCCATAAATGCTGTCATTTGCGAGGTGGATCGCCTCATCTATATTTTCGACGGTCATTATCGCCATGACAGGTCCAAAGGTTTCTTCCGTCATGATCGGCATCGAATGATCGACCTGCACCAAAAGTGTTGGCTCAAAAAAATACCCTGGTCGATCCAGGCGATTACCGCCGTGCAACAGTCTGGCGCCGCGGCGGATGGAATCCTCGACTTGGTCCTGCACCTTGATCAGTTGGTTCAAATTGGAAAGAGGACCAATATGCGTGCCTGGCTCGAGCGGATCACCGACAATCACATTTTTGATCTCGCGCAAACAGAGCTCGATGAATCGTTCGGCGACCGCCTGCTCCACATAGACCCGTTCGACCGCCGCACAAACCTGTCCTGAATTGAATGTGGCGCCCCACACCAGACCTTTTGCCGCACGCGCAAGGTTCGCATCTCTGGCGACGATGGCAGCGTCTTTGCCGCCAAGCTCGAGGACGACGGGCGTCATCTGGTGTGAAGCAGCCGTCATGACCGAGCGTCCCACCGGTGTGCTACCGGTGAAAATAATTTTATCGACGAGCGGATGATGCGTTATATAGGGGGCATCGACATCTTGGACAAAAACCGTGTTGAGCACCTCCTCGGGCAGTCCAGCTGCCTGAAAGAGTTCAGCAATTTTTTTGCCCACCAGAACAGCGTCCGGCGCCGGCTTGAAAACGACCGAATTGCCGGCAACAAGTGCGGCGGCGATTTCCGGCAAGGGTACGGAGAATGGATAGTTCCACGGAGAAATGATGGCCACAACACCAAAGGGTTCTAGCTGGTATCTGCTTTTTTTATGCACGAAGAGCAGTTGTTCATGCTGCATTTTATGCGGTTTGAGAACCTTGTGCGCGTGGCGTCTGAGATCTTTGAGAATCCCGAGCACAGGGACTATTTCAGACGCCAGCGCTTCAGCAATGGGTTTGCCCTGCTCATGGGCGATGAGCTCGGCGATGTCATTCTGTTGTTGAAGAATGATGTCGCTGAGGCGCATCAGATAGTTCTGCCGCTCCCTGATTGTTTTTTTCGACCAACTGTGAAATGCTTGATGCGCTTTATTCAGAGCAACATCTATACCTTCTCGACCAGTGGCCTCGACTCGCTCAATTTCCTGCTCAGTGGTTGGATTGATTGAGACAATGTAATTGTGATATGCTTCATTACTCATTGTACGGGTCTTTCATTGCAAAGTGGCTCATGGCGTATTCAGCAATCGCTGTGATCGTCAGGCTTGGATTCACGCCGAGGTTTGCTGGAATGGCTGCTCCGTCGACGATATAAAAGTTCTCATAGCCAAACACTTTACAGGTCGAGTCAACGACGCCATGATCGCGATCTTTGCCGATAACACAGCCGCCTATGATATGCGCTGAGAGCGGCATATTCAGCAAGACTTCGGTGATGGAGCTGCTTGCATAGCCATCTATTTTTTTGGCGATCGCTCGCGCGGCTTGATTGGCCTCCGGAATATACGTCGGGATCGAACTGCTCGGCCAGTGGGATGAGAGCATTTTAGAAAACGGCCAGTACCATTTTCTTTCAAGCGACAAATCCAATCGATTATCATAATTTTGCATCACCAGGAGAATGATTGTTTTTTTGGCCCAGTGAATTGGATTTAAGGTTTTGAGAAATAGCAAAGGATGTTGTAAGCAGTTCCACAAAAATTGAAATGGGCGCGATAGTCGCCCTGCACCATCGGTCATGAGAGTGGCGAGCCAGCACATGGCATCGGATTTTTCAGGATATCTGACCGGCTCTATGTGCGTGTTATTCGTCACGAACAGGCTTGAGGTGATGGCAATGCCTTTGGAAAAGTTCGCGGAACGCTTGGTTGACGTCGCTCCTACTAGAACTTCACTATTGGTGCGGACGATCTTGCCCAGTTGGGGTGACAGATCTGGCAGTGATCCTTTTTGTTTGCATTTGAGCAAGAGCTCATTAGTGCCCAGTGCACCGGCGGCGACTATGATGCCGCTGCAGGTCAATGATTTCTTTCGAGACCGAATGATGCCGCTCGATTTTTTTGACTCAATCCTGTAACCCCCTCCCGGCAAGGGTGAAATATCAACCGCCTCTGTTTCCGGTACAATTTTAGCACCCAATTTTTCCGCGAGATACAAATAGTTGCGATCAAGGGAGTTTTTTCCACCTTGACTGCATCCCACCATACAACGGCCACAGTGGTTGCATCCTTTTCGCGGTGGGCCATCACCACCAAAGTACGGATCTGGCTTAAAATTTTCGGGATCACCAAAGTAAATGCCGACATCGGTAGGTTGAAAACAGTGTTCTCTGCCTATGTCCTGGGCATATTCGCGCAAAAGTTCGTCGCTTTGCCATAATTGGGGATTCGCTGTCACCGCTAGCATTCGCCGTGCAGTTTGGAAAAATGGCGCCAGCGTCTTTTGCCAGTCTTTCTGTAAATCTTTCCATTGTGGGTCGTCAAAAAACGAACGTGGTGGTTCGAGTAAGACCGCGGCATAGACCAGGCTGCCGCCGCCAACACCTGATCCGCTTAAGACGAGAGCATTCCTTAAAAAAGTGAGCGATTGAATTCCCGTGCAAAAAAGATTCGGCATCCAGAGCCATTTCCATAAAAGCCAATTGGTTTTTGCATAATCTTCATCCTGCCAACGTCTCCCTCGCTCAATGACGCACACGCTGTAGCCTTTTTCGATCAATCGCAAGGCCGCCACGCTGCCGCCAAAGCCTGAGCCAATCACTATATAGTCATAGTCGAATCGCATTAAGTCCCTTAAATTTCGACTTTATTTGAATCCAGGTAGGATAGATTTTCCGTCCAAAAAGGACGATCATGTCCGCCCATCACGATGCCGCTCAACGCTTCTATTGTCGCCTTGCTGGCACTAAAGAGTTCTGTGTCATAGCGTGGGATCAATTCTCGCAGGCGGCGTTTCCAAAATAGCCGGCTCGGCATCGCATCGCCGGCAATGATGAACGAAAGGTTGCGGCCATGGACCAAAAGTGAGTAGTGGGCCGGCGTGTGTCCCGGTGTCGGCAGAAGGGAGATATAGTCTGGAAGATCTGCTCCATCTTCAATCCAGGAAATGTGCGAAGGTGGGCCAAGAATATCATCTCGCCAATACTTTTTTGCCATGTCTAAGAGATGAGCGGCAGAGGCTTCGATCCGTCGTGAATTCGCATGCGGAAAGTAATCGGTGAGCGTCCGTACAATGTCATCGGATTGCAGCAGGGTGTGTGAGAAGCTTTTGGCGTGCTCATAGTCTATTTGACTCGCGACGATGCGCGCACTTGCGAAATCACGATTATTTCCCACATGATCAATGTGCGCATGCGTGTTGATGACCAGGCTGAAGGCCGATGGCTGAAATTGCAGCGCTATCAGTTGAGCAAAAAAATCACCATTTCCCGGAGAGCCAGTGTCAACCATGATCAGATCGTTCGCTGTCTCAATGACGGCAGCCATCAACGGCACCTTGACAGCAGGGTGGCTGTCTTCAGGCATGCGCATGGCGATTGGATAGATGTTGATGGTGTCCTTTGTCATAGGCAAAAGGGCGGTGGTGATTCGCCCTGACGTCAATCCAAAAGATGAGTGGCGAGGCCGCTGAGCAATTTGGGTTCAAACCATGTTGATTTCGGCGGCATAACCCTGCCGGCATCGGCAACAGCCATGACCTGCTGCATGCTGGTGGGGTGCAACGCAAATGCGACCGCATAGTCACCGCTGTCCACCAGCCGCTGCAATTCTCGCGCGCCGCGGATGCCGCCGATAAAATCGATTCGTTTGTTGGTGCGCGGATTATCTATATTCAGAATGGGACGCAGCAGGTGCTCCTGCAATAAGGAAGCATCGAGACTGTCGACTGGATCCTGTGGGACAAATTCTTTTTTAATGAGCAGCTCGTACCATTGTCCGGCCACGTACATGCCGAATTTTTGCGGCGAGTCAGGTTCTTTGAAGTGCGGCTCGGGTGCGACGATGAATTTCTCTTCGAGCCGTTTGAGAAAAATGGCCAGTGATTGGTTGTTCAAGTCGCGGACGACGCGATTATAAGCAAGTATCAGCAGATCCGAATGCGGAAATGTGACGGATAAAAAATAATTGAACGATTCTTTGCCGGTATAATTTGCATTTTGTTGACGTTTCTGTCGGCACAGAGTGGCTGCGCCCTCTGAGCGGTGATGGCCATCGGCGATATAGAGGGCGGGCAATTCTGCAAACGCTTTCCGGATGCTGTCGCGGCGAGAAGCATCCTCCACTTTATAAAAGATGTGGCGTACGTTGTTAAAGCTGCTGAAATCATACATTTTCTGGCTTTTATCGAGCAGCAGGGTAATCAAATCAGCCATCGCTTTTGTCTGGCGGAAGGCCAGAAAGACCGGCCCGGTCTGTGCATTCAATGCTGAAATGAGGCGAACGCGGTCATTGACTTTCTCCGGGCGGGTGAACTCGTGTTTTTTTATGACGCCGGCATCATATTCATCGATAGAGGCGACGCCGACAATGCCGGTCTGCACATGCTGACCCATTATTTGCTGATAGAGATAATAGCTTGGCGCATGCTCCTGCAGCAGTCGTTCGTTCGTGAAGCGTCTTAAATTTATCGCTCCCTGACGATAGACCGCATCGGCATAGGGATCGGTGTCCTGCAGATCGATTTCCGGTTTAATAATATGGAGGAATGAATTCGGCTTATCCGCCGCCATCGCTCGAGCCTCTCTCGTGCTCAGCACATCATAGGGCGGCGATGCAATTTGCGCGACGAGTGAAGGATCGGGGCAGAGGGCGCGAAAAGGAAGGATTGTGACCATGGTGATCTCCTGTACTGTCTGCGAATAATAGGGAGAATACGGCGAAAATGCAAGAAAAACACGACCGCTGATGCAAAAGGGCAGTTTCTGGTAAAGACGCAAAAGGTCAACTTGGTGAGACCTTTGGCCGCAACCAAAAATATCCAAACCACCGAGGGCACCGAGTTCCTATAATTAAATAGCCTCCTCGCTACAAAT
>RQOI01000650.1 GCA_003854995.1 Candidatus Zhuqueibacterota bacterium | reverse complement strand
TCAAAGCCAAAGTTCACAGCCGGGACCTTGCATCCCGGGCGCACAACAGCTGCACAAGGATGCTCGCTGATTTCACTGCGCCTCGCCGCGCATCGCCTTTTTGAAAAATTCGCCGCTGCCGGTCAGTTCGTAATCCCATGATTTCATCATGTTGGGGCCCCATTCCGGATCAAACACCCAGGCCACCCAACTGATGCCGCGGTTCTCCAGATATTTAATGATGCGCGGACCATAATGGTTCTCATCGATGACCGCATTGTCGCGCAGTCCAAAACCGAATTCGGTGACGACGATCGGGTAGGTGTCGGCGGCAAAGCCGAAATTTTCCTCCCACTTGGGTTCCCAGGGTTCGCGTCTTTTGTGCGCATAGGGGTGGGAGACATAGCCAATATTCTCCGCATTGATCGGATCAATGAGCAGCGGCGTCAGGTCATACGCCCAGTCCAGGCCGGCCACCAGGGGAATCGGCTCCGGATCATAGGAACGGATGAGGTGGATGATATCCTCGTTGATTTTCTTCCACTCCGACCAGCTCATGCTGCCGAGCTGGCCGCGATAGATGGTCGGCTCGTTAAAGATCTCATAGAACGCGACCGTGTTATGGCCGCGAAAATGACGGGCAATGGCGCGCCAGAACTCGTAGGTCTCTTTTTGGCTCGTATCGTACATGGGATTTTGAAACAGCTCCATCTGCAAATTACCGATCGAATGCCAGTCAATCATGACGTACATCCCCAGGTCAGTGCACCACTCGACGGCCTGATCGAGGAGCTCCAGGTATTTTTGCGGCGTGCGTTCGCGCCAGGCGACCGGATGAATGGGAATGCGCACCACAGAAGCGCCCATCTCTTTCACTTGCTCAAAGTGCTTCTTGTCCCAGTGTCCTTCATTGGCAATTTTATCTGGATCAGAAATGGCCAGGCCGCGGAACAGAATCGTATCGCCCTGTGAATTGACGAACACATTTCCCCGCACCTGAATGAGCGGCAGTGTCTTCGCCTGCGGATTGCGGCGTGGCCGGCCACCATAACCCTCCCGCCACCAGGCGTGATACTCATTTTGCTTCACCTCCTGGGCCGGCATTTTTTCTATCAACGTCAGCAGCACAAAGAGCGCTGTCATATAGATTGATATTACTTTCATAGAGACTCCTTTTTTAAAGCTCAATGGCGTAATGTGTACATTGCACCAGCCGAGATCACCAAGGTCGCCGAGCCATGACATCAAAAATATTACCATTCACATTCGTCATATTTTAAAATCCATATTTTTTCTCTCTCTGCTTTTCTCGGCGCCCTCTGCGGTTAAAAGATTTCACTATCGGAAGATCCATTTTGCATCGATTCTTCAATGAAAATATAATTGTCACGGCAATTTTCGCAGACCTTCGTATTGGACCGTCCAGCTGCCATCCTGCGGAAATCCCGGCGCATAAATCTCGGGCGCGCCATCCCAGCCGGCCGCCATCATGGCGATGGCCGTCAATAGCCCGCCATTGCCGGGCAAATAGAGTGGCAACCGGTCGGACTGGTAGTTGTGGCCATTGTTCAAAAAGGTATTCTTTTGCACGTCCATGAGCAGCACATCTATGGCGATATCGGGCCGCCCGAGGCGAGCAGCGGCCATGGCCACCATCGGATAGTCCCAGCCCCAGGTGCGCTGCCAGTTCCACGATCTCACGACGCCATCGAGGGTTCGGCGCATGATCTCAATGTCTACATCATCATTCGGCAGCATACCGTATGCGCCCAGAAGAGTCGGGTGATCGTTGCGATGGAACTCGTCTGTAAAGGTGTGCAGCGCTGTCTCTGCATTTTGATAAAAGCCGTCATTCACCGGCCATTGGGCGAGATGGTCGATGATATGATCCCACTTTTCCACACGCGCGAGGCCCAACCGCTGCCGCCACTGCTGCGCGGTCTTGAGGCCAAAAGCCCAGTAGGACAATTCAAAAGGCGGGTTCATCGTCTCTGTCGCGCGATAGATCTCCTGCGCTGGAATGAGCGGCGGACCCAGCACATAGCGGTTTGCCGACTCGTCCCAGTGCGCGAAAGAGGCCATGAAAGCGGCGGTCTGAAAGACAATGTTTTCGTAGCGGCGCAGTACTTTGGGATCAGGATCATCTCGATAGAGCAGCTCGGCAAAATAGATGGGATGCGGCTGCTGCCAGATGAGAAATTCACCGACGCTTGAAGGGCTGCTGAGACCCTCAGGGCCGGTCATCTTGGGCCAGCGGACGCCGTCGTACCCCTGTGCGTCGGCCTTGGCGCGCGCCATGGGCAAAATGGACTCATACCAGGGCAGGCTTTTCTCCAGCATCGCCGCCCGGCCCCACAGGACAAAATGCGCCGCATGCCACCAGTGCATCTCCAGGTGAAATTTGCCGTGCCAGCTGTTGCCGGTCAGGCCGGTCTCCTGCGGCGGCAGGGAGCCGCTGCACTGGATGGCCGTCAGATATTGCGACAGCACGATGCGCCGCTCGAGTTCCGCGGCTCTGGGATCGGCAGAGGCTGAGAGATCCACCGCACCGCCGGATTGCCAAAAGTCGCGCCAGTATGTTGCTGATTTTTCGAATGTCAGGGCACTATTATCCGTCCCTCTATCTTTACGAGAAAAGTGACAGACGAACTCGAACGTCTTTGCGCTTTTAATGCGCAAAACGTACGAATGGGCTTTCACCTCGATGAACTCGGCATCACCCTGCCAGCGAATGGTCACATAATAGACCGTGCTATCCAGCCGGCGTTCAATGCTGACATCATTTTCTCCCCGCCGACAAATCGTCGACGAATGGCGATGCGAGCTCTCCCAGTCGTATGCTGTTTTTCTCCATTCGAGCGAGCCATAGGGAAAATCGAAACCAATATCAAGTGACGCCTGCTGCAGCGCTGGCGATTCTACCCGGACGGCGATCTGGTCGTCCTGTGGATGAGCGCAGGTTTGCACCTTCACTGCCATGCCCTTGAATTGAAAGGAGCTTTTGATCATGCCCTGCCAGTGATCCATCACTTGCCGGATGTCGCTCACGTCCGAGGCGTGAATGTCAGCGCCAAAGCTTTTGAAGGCGATGCGCCCCAGGTGCAACCGATGCGGGTTCGCCCGCAGATATTGTGCCGGGGCAGAATTCATGGCGGCGGCATATGGCACTGAACGTCCATAGGTATCAAGATACTCCCAAGTCTGCTCAATACGATAGTCATGGCTGTCCGGAATGGTATGCCATCCCCACGTCGATTGGGTGACGAGCGGGATGCCCGTTTCGTAGACCGGGGCCAGGGTCTGTAAACCGGTGACATCCGCGGTGAAGGCGAACTCACCGTTGCCCACAGTAAAGGGCGAAAGCACATCGACATCGCTAAGCGTCGGCATGTGACGGTGCACCAGCGCCTTTCGATCGATGCGATCGGACTCCTCACCCCGGCGCAACGGAAAAAGCAGGCCAACTGACAGCAATGAGATGGCCAAAAGATATTTCAACGTGGTCCCAGTCACTGTTTTTTATAAACCATGGTCACGGTCCGTTCACCGCGAAAAGTGGTCGCGGTCTCTTCGATCGACAGGATGAGGCCGCGCTTTTGCAGGCGCCACTTTTCGGTCGCCGACATTTCAATCGGTCGACCGCCGCGGGTGAATGTAGTTTTCGACTCGATGACGAGCATATCGCCCTTCTCAGACCATGTCGCTGTCGTGACTCGCGGCGCATTGAAAAGCTCTGCGATCGATTCTGTGCCATCCAGTTTCAAGGTATCCACTGTGACCCGATCATCGCCCCACTCGACGATGAAATATCGTCGCGTGATCAGCACCTTTTCATCCTGCGCGATCTCTAATTTGTAAGCGGCGTTGCCGGCGCCAAAACGATCGAGCACACTCGCCTGTTCGTCAAATATCCACGTCCCGTTTAAGTTCGGGCTTTCCTGGATGGGCAAGGGCGGCAGATTGCACGCCCTGCGATAGGGCGCCATCACTTCCCAGTGTGCGGGATCATCGAGCGTGAGGATGCGCGGGCTCGCCAGCAAGGTTTGGTATTCTTCTTTTGTTGTGTTTCGCACCATGCCGGCCCAGACGACCCAGAATCCCCACAGCGGTTGAGCCTGCAGGATCTCGAGCGTCGGCGGATTGCCGACCTCGCCGAGGACCAGCGGCTTTCCATGGGCCAGGGCCTTCAGGCTGTCATAATAGGCCTCGCTAAAATCGCTGCCATACACATCCAATGACACGACATCGAGATAGTCCTCGCCCGGGTAGTACTGGCTGTAGTACATCCTGGGTTGATGCGCTCTGTCGACGCTCCACATCCAGATCAGGTTATCGAGTTTATGATGATGGACCAGACGATCAAACATCTGGCGATAGAGCGCGACGGTGCTGTATTCGCCGATCCGACCTCCCCACCAGAACCAGTCGCCGTTCATCTCATGATACGGTCGCCAGAGGATCGGCACCCTGGCCTGCTGCAGTTTTTGCAGATAAAAGGCCACGGAATCGACCTGCGCCGCCCATTTTTCATAGAGTTCAGTGCCGGGCGTCAAAACATCTTTAAATTGCTCATCCAGCAGCTGGCCCTGCACGCTCGCCAGCCTGGTCGAGTCGGCATCGTGCGACGGCCGAAAAGTGACCGGCTCATCCGCCGTCGGTGGCACCGCGTGCCAGCAGATGGTCACCAGTGAACCGAGTTTATGCTGGCGGATTGCTTCCTGGACAATGTCCGGCCGCGCCAGGTAGGAATCGGTGTCGCCATCCTCAGCGAATCCCATATCCGTGCTCCAGATCGCCGGCATTTCGCCGGTGTATCGAGCGGCAAACTGCGAGTTTCTGTCGCGGGTGTTCGGATAATTATGCTGTCCAGTCAGCGTATATTTCCCGGAAATGTCATACAACAGCTTGAGCAGCGCTCGGGCTTCTGTGGAAGCATTGGGATTGACCGGCTCGCCGGCTTGCGCGGCGGTGAACAGCATTGAGCCGCAGAACAGATTGACGCACAAGCCGAGGACAAATTGTTTTAACAGCATGATCGTGCTCCCATTCATGAACTTGGCCTCTGCAAAAAGATGCAAGAGTCCCGCTCAACCACCTGCCCAGAGGGAACAGCCGTTGAGAGGGACACTCTGCATTTCGTCGAGAAGGATTGTGTCTGGAATTCAAATTTATTTAATGTACAACATCTTGCAAACCTGATGCACTCCATCGGCCTGCATGGAATAGTAGTAAATGCCGGCGCCGATCTGCGAACCGTCATTAGCCGTCGCATCCCAGGAGATCGAATGGCGACCTGCTTCCCTGGTCTCGGACAATAACGTCTTTATTTTATAACCAAGCGTATTATAGACATTGAGGTGAACGGTCGTCTTGTGGGCAAGGGTGAATTCAATCATTGTCGAAGGATTGAAGGGATTGGGATAGTTTTGCGCCAATTGGAATTCCTGCGGGCCATTTTCGACTGACTGCACCTCTGTGTCGACCAGTGTTTCGGCAGGTCCCATTGGGTCGCTCTCGCCGGGATTATAGTCCGGATTTGTCGTGAGGACGATCTTGTCGATTCGGTAGCTGGGCTCGCGCATATAGATCTCAAACATATGCACGCCCGTTGACGGCACATGGAGGACCGCCCTGTTTGTTCCGTCCATCAGGTAGCTTATCCAGTACCATTCATTGGCATATGTCTGTTCTGCTGTCGTGTAAGACAACGGCTGCGTACCGTCTATCAACTCGTCAAGACCGAACCAGACAGAGTCATCGTAGCCGTCCACATGGGATGAGCGGCCCCAGACATAGAGGGAATCTGTTCTGACAAAATTGACGGCATAGCGCAAAACCGGGGCATCACTTTGGGCATTTTCCAAAACTTTGTGCACTTCCTGACCTGCGGGCAAGGCCTGCATGGCGCCTGTTCCGGCAAAATCGAGAGGCTCTTCGACGAATTCCCAGTAAGTATCAGTTGCCGATTCTCTGATGATCGAGTAATTCTCCGCTTCCATACAGACAAGTCCGTTTTCCCCACTCGACTGCTGAAATTTTGCTTCCTGGGCAAAAACAGTCATGCCCAGCATCGTTATGCAGAGGGATGGAATGACGACCGCGATTGGATGTTTTCGCACGAGTGACATGGAATATCTCCTTATCTTTGTTTTACAGTTGAGGTTCATTCGTCTCAGTCAACGCCTGAAATCACCTCTTCTCATCCCAGGGATTCAATTTAATTTATCAGTCCGTTCGACGGATTCTATCGAGAGGCTGACAGTTCATGAGATCCTGAGCCGTTTTCCGTTGATTCAAGCTTGTCACTCGATGATCATTCCAGTCACGCGATCATTGATGACCTCAAAAGTGATGCCGATATCGTAAAAATACATATCTCCGGCGACGGATTGCGCGTCTCCGTAGGCAGACAGCATATCAGCGCGACTGCTGCCGATGCCGATTCGTTTCTCAACGGTCAGGCCATCGTAAGGGGCAAAGACT
>RQOI01000127.1 GCA_003854995.1 Candidatus Zhuqueibacterota bacterium | reverse complement strand
TCATCGGATTTCACTCTAAAATAGACCTGGGCATCGACTCTGGCATTTAAATTGTCATTGGTTATGATCTCCTGCGGCTCGGCATCAACCATCTGTTCCGTGGTGTTAACCTGGAACATTCTTTCGATGACCGGGATAATCCAGTGAGATCCCGGATTAGAAAAACGGTTGTATTTTCCCAGCCTTTCAATCAAGCCTCTATGCGTAGGTCTCACTATTCTAATTCCGAGAAGAAAGATGAGAACAAGAATTCCAATAATGGGAAAAATAGTCAAGTTCATTTTCATTTTTCCTTTTTATATAGAGTTTCCCGGCGAAATTTCGCCGTCATCCTCACGCAGGCCGGCTATCGAACGAAGCGCCGAACGTCAAGGTCAGATTTCCAGAGTGTCATTTTTCCCTTGCCGTCTCCGTAGCGTGCTTTTTGCGGGACATATTTAGGTGACCAAAGCCCTCGCAGCCAGGCGAAAAATTCTTTCACCCGGCCGCCAGGTGCTCGTGATCCTCCACGATAATGTTGCAGATTCTTCATAATGGCATCATGCTGTAAATTATTCTAGTAGCGCCGTCCGCTTCCGCCACCGCCACCGCGATGTTTCTCCGGTCGAGGCCGGGCCTCATTGACTTTGAGATTTTGCCCTTTCAGGTCCTTGCCGTTTAAGCCATCGATGGCCGCTTGCGCTTCATCTTTGGCAGGCATCTCCACAAAGGCAAAGCCCTTTGATTCGCCGCTGTATTTGTCCTTCACAATCGAGACGCTTTCGGTGCGGCCAAAGGCTTCAAAAGACTGCCGTAAGTCATCCTCGCGGACATCATAAGCCAGGTTGCCAACATAAATATTCATTGTAATCTCCTATCGTTTTATAAGTTTATTTCACCCATTTTTGCCTGAACCGTAGCTGAGCACTTTTCGCACGACGCGATTTAAAGCGTGCCCAATAAAAAATCCTCATAGCTGTGGCCTAACTGAGACATGTAGGTGAAGGTTATTTTGTTGAGATTAACGTTACTGCGCTCCGAACCATAAGGCAGCAACAAGTTCACTTCTTCAATCGATTCGATGCGCAGCTTTATGCAATAATCATCAGAGGTCCTTATGATGTAAACGTGACCTTTTTTAATTTCAGCCGTTGTGGCAAAGGCCTTGTCGGGAAGTGAATCAGCAACGTTCCACTCTGTCCCGATGTCAGCTATGAGCGTTTTATTTCGCACCGGCCAGCTTTTTGTTAAATCAGCCTCAGACGGACTGATAAAGACTGATTTGTTTTTGATATTTGGCAGCTCCATCATGAGAATGTCAATGTACTTGACATATTGCATCACGCTGTGATGCCCGGGAATGTCTTGACCGTTCGTACGATTCCAACCGTAGCCACTGTTGCTGCTGGCCGTTGATACATCGAAATCAAACATGCTGACAGAATACTTTTTGCCCTCTAACAAAGGCGTTGTTGCTTTTTCCGTCAAGCCGGCCGCATTCATCGCATCGTCAGATCGGCGTGAGCGCACATCAACGAAATACTGCCGGCCATTTTCCAGGCCCTTGACGACATATTCGTGCACATTCTTTTTAACGTGTATCGAATGAGGCAGTTGATCCTGTGAAAACTGCGTCGATGATTTCGTATCAAAATAGAGGGTGTATCCGGAAAACATGCCGTTGGCTTCGTCGGGGCTGGCATCCCACATCACGGCGATCGCATTCTCACCCGGTTCTACTCGCACATTCGTTGGCGGCGCCACGTTGGCGCTTTTTGCCGGGGGAGAACTTTCTATTCGATTTGTCCACAAAGTAATGGCCATCAACACGAGACAAATAGTCCAATTCGGCAGATTTTTCATCTGATCTCCTTTCATGTGATGCGAAACCGATATTTTCATTTCATCTGCAAAAGGCAATGTTTGGGTCGAACGGATCACCGGCATTCAGCGCACGATTGTCCGGAGCGCGCTCAAAATTTCCTGCTCGGACGGGTCGTCTATACGAATTGTGGGGACGCCCATTTGGAACAAAAGACCGGCTTTACTATTTGCCGACAGAATCATAATTTTCAAAAGCGGATGTTCTTCCAGCAGGTGGTTGCAGATTCGCTGGTCACCATTCACTTTGAGTGGCGTGATGATGACCACATCCGCCGGCACAAGTCTCATTGTTCGTAAGAGCTCAATTGGATCCAGCACCTCACAGACGACTCGCATGTCCGGCTGATGCTCAATCATGCTCCTGATGACGTCGGATAGCATCTTTGGCCGGCTCGCCAGAATTACTTTTATTTTTGTATTCTTTGCCTTCATTGCAAAAACAGTGTAAGGAATTGAGAGCTGGAATACAATAGACCTGAGGGATTAAATGATGTCTACAAAAAGGTCTAGTCTAATATGCGGGAGATACTGTCTGTTATATGAAAAAGTACTGGTGCTTGTGGAGAAAAAGAACTGGTACTACGACTGTTTGAGCAGATTTCGTTCGCGGGCATATCGTACAGCCTCAAGGCGATTTTGCAGCTGCAGCTTGTCGAGAATGTTATGAACATGATTTTTCACCGTCTGGGTCTCGATGAAAAGCCGTTGCGCAATTTCTTTGTTAGGCAACCCTTCTGCGATCAAGGTGATTATTTCCAGCTCACGGACGGTGAGCTTGACAGAATTTTGCAGTTTTGGCATTTTTTCGCTGGCCAGCTCTGCGATGCGGGTGAAGAGTGATGCTGTCATTTGTGGCGAGCAGAACGATTCACCACGGTGAACAGAGCGAATAGTCTCGACGAGATGGTCGAATGAGGATTCTTTCAATACATATCCGGCGGCCCCGGCCTCAATGCACTGCATAATTTCATCGCTCAAGTCGATCATGCCGAGGATGATCACTTTGACTTCCGGCGCATCCTGCCGCAGCGCTTGTGTCAACTCAATGCCATCCTTGTCGGGCATGCCAATGTCAATGAGGGCGACTTCTGGGCGCAGTCGCTTTATTTGCTCCAGCGCTTCGCGCCCGCTCGGCGCCTTGCCAACGACAAGCATGTCATTCTGTTCCACCAGCATGGAAACAAGGCCTTCACGGAGCAGCCGATTATCGTCCGCAATGAATATCTGAATGGATTCTTGCATAAAATCTTGTCACAAATTGAACGTTGACGAAAATGGTTATCCAAATTCAAGATAAGCAATTTTATCAAGAATAACAACGTAACAAGCCCAATACAATACTGACGTTCAAAGATGCGATACTCCGGAATCTGCGCAGGAATATCTCATTGTCAAGCTATGTTAGATTGGAACGCTCAATAAGGAGAAATGTGCAGGACTCTTTCAACGGCAAAGTAGGCAAAATGGAAGGCTGGTCGATTCAAAAAATGTCCGCAAGACTTGATCCGTTGTTTCAAGGTGAAGGAAAGCTGATGAGCTCAATCCTGAACAGCATCGGGGAAGGTATTGTCATTGCTGATCGAAATGGCGCCCTGCTGTTCTTCAACCATGTCGCAGAAGAAATTCTCGGCATCGGGATGCAAAAAATTGATCCGGAAAAATGGGCGGATGTTTACGGCTGCTTTTATCCTGATCAGCAGACGCCGTTTCCATCGGACCGAATTCCGCTGGCCCAAACCCTGAAAACCGGTCAAGCTGCAAGTGAAATCATCTATATAAAAAATCCCCATAAACCGGAAGGCGTCTATATCGATATCAACAGCCGTCCCATTCTGGGTGAAGCGGGCGATCTGTTGGGCGGAATTGTGGTTTTCAAGGACATCACTGAACAAAAGAAGACGGAAATGACGCTGAAGAAACTGTCGAGCGCGGTGGAGCAGACCGCCGACGCGGTCATCATCACCACGGCAAACGGCATCATTGAATATGTCAATCCTGCTTTCGAAAACATGAGCGGCTATTCAAGAGACGAATCGATTGGCCAAACGCCTCGACTGCTGAAATCAGGCAAACACGATCGGTCTTTTTATCAGGACCTCTGGTCAAGCCTACTCGCCGGTAAGCCGTATAAAAATGAAATGTTGAACAGAAAAAAAAATGGCGACTATTTCTGGGTGCAAAATACCATCACGCCGATGAAGGACCAGCATGGCAAGATCACCAACTTTGTCGCGCTGCACAAAGATATCACAGAATTGAAAGCGAAAAATGAGCACGAGATTCGCATGCAGGTGGCCAGAGAAATCCAGCAACGGCTCTATCATTCGAGCACGGCCGTTCCTGGATTTGATATCGCCGGCAAGAGTCTTTCGGCGGATGAGACGAGCGGCGATTATTTCGACGTATTTCCTTCGTCGGAAGATATCTACTGGCTGACCGTCGGCGACGTCAGCGGCCATGGCATCGGACCGGCGATCATCATGGCGGAAACCCGCGCCTATTTGAGATCATTGGCCAAGCTGTCATCCGATCCGGGATCGGTTTTGAACGTGCTCAATGAAGAGCTGCACACCGATCTCGATGATCTGCAGTACGTCACTTTGATTCTTGTGCAACTCGATATTAAAAAGCGCCAGATCGTCTACGCCGGCGCCGGCCATGTCCCTGGTTATATCATTGATGACAAGGGTGAAATCAAGCATAAGCTTGAGAGCACAGGAATTCCGCTTGGATTTTTGAAAAATCAAACATACAAGAACAGTCAGATCATCGCTGTCGACGCCGCTGATATGCTGATCTTTTTGACAGACGGCATCATCGAAGCCTGCGATGGGGACGACGCCGAGTTTGGACTGCAGCGCATTCTGCAAAGCTTGAAGAACTGCCAGAAAATGAGCTCATACGACACGATCGAGCATCTCTACCAGCAGGTATTCTCTTTCATAGGCAACACGCATCCGCTCGATGATATGACGGCCCTCATCTGCAAGACCGCCGTTGCAGAATAAGGTCACCTAAATGTGATGCGGGGCGTGCTCGGCGGTTCTATTGTACATACTTGCTAAAATATAAAGATGTTGCTGCCTCGTCTTACAGTTCAAGCGTGCTCAACTACGCGCCAGCCAATATGATCAGCGAGAGCATGAACAGGCTCTCTGAGATCGCCATAAAACGTCACACGGTGCCAGCCCCAACGATCCCACAGGGTGAAGAGTTTCTCGATGTCTCCCAGCGGCTCGACGCAGAGCTTGGTCCTGCAGGCGCGATCGTCCGCATCATTATCGACAGCTATGCCCTGATGCAGGAGTATCTCCTGCTGGTCGGGCAGGATTTCAAGTGTTGTCGTCATATAACCAGTCGGCAAAAGAGAGCGAACCGATGCCCCTTGCCGGTCTTCAGAGTGGGTCATGATGACAAACGGATTACTCGGTCCCTCTGAGCCGAAAACCTTGCTGGGCGCCACACAGTGCGCGTAGATGATCTGACGTTTCGCCGTATCTATGACCGGATCGGAAATGTAGCCGGGGCGACCTTTTGTCAGGTGCGAGAACGCCAGCATGGTGGCCGTGGACCTCGTGTCACATTCGCACGCGCCGACCAGGCCTTCATTATTCAGCTCATGGAAGCCGAGACAGGGATAGGCATGGATATGGCCGCCGTAAAAGCCGCCGAGACAATTTATCGTGATGGCGTCAGCGCTATGCTTTTTTAAAACCTCCTTCATGCCGAGATAAAAGGCGGCGGATGTCTCCAGTGTCTCGAAGGGGACATCGATGACATCAGCAGCGGATTTTCGCCAACGCTCGGCGACGACGCATGCTTCTTCTCTGTCCGCTTTCTCCCACGCCGCATTGACCTCTGCAAAAGCCACATACTCCATCGGGATGTTGAAGATCGGCTCTGCGGGGCCGGCATTCTGGTCGCGCACCGCAAGGATTTTCGATGCCCGCATACGGGCCAGGCAATCCTGCGGTGCGAGCATCATCAATTCATCCGCCTTCACCTTCTGGTGACCGGCCTTGCGCGTATTTTTCATTCGCATCTGCGTGGTGAGCGCTGCAAATTCATCCGCAGAATGGATCTTGGCAAAGCATTTCACTGCCGTCACCAGATCATCCATTTTTGATGAGGCGACAAATCCTACGTTTGGCGTCCTGCTCCGTATAAAAGTCGCATTGTAAACCAGAAAGCCGCCACTGCCGCCGTATTGAAAGTCCGCATACAGAACCGGTTTGCCGCTGGTCGCGAACGTCTGCACAACTCTGTTCCAGCAATTCATCTGGAAAACGATATAGCCGTCGATATCGTCATCTTTATCCAGCATCAGGATTCTCTCCGCCTCCTCAGGCCCACTGGCCATGAGTGGGGTAAAAGTAAACTCTGGACATTCGTGGCGCAGAGTGTCATTGATTCGCTGTATCTCGGGCTTGAAATCAAAACCAATGTTTGGCCAATCCGGAGAGGGCTGCACAGCGGCATGGAGTGCATAGATGATGCGGATTGTCTTCTTTTTCGTCCTGTCCGCTCTTGCGCAATGAATGGTTGTCAAAGGCGTCGCAGCGCACAGAGCAGTGCAAGCGCTGCAGGCGGATAAAAATCCGCGTCGATTCATACGTACGCCACAGCTTTTCGCATCCCACTGATTTGATTTCATGATGTCACTCCTTTCAATGACAAACTAAAATTTTGAATCAAACATCTCCCATCGCCTGCATCGCAGAGGGGATCAGACTACCAGGGTAGATTGTGCCTGGTCTGTCCGTCACCCCGCACGATAAATTTCTTTGTCGTCAGTGCCTCCAGTCCCATGGGTCCGTAGGCATGCAGCCTGGTGGT